>NZ_CP145886.1:910000-1210000 GCF_038049935.1 Rossellomorea sp. y25
AACAAAAACTTTTTTAAAGGAATTTCTGTCATTTAGGTAAATGCACTATGTGAACACTCTTCAACAATCTATGTCACCTTGCTGGGTATTGTTACTGATACATAAGCCTATTTAAAGAGGGAGGTTGGAATAGACAGTGCTTCATTAGAAAATAGTTAACTCCAACGATCGAAAAACAACTACTGGTGGAGAAAAGATCGTATATAGGTGGAAAATTTGATTTTTTTTGTATTCGTTTTTGTTACTTTTTTCGATAAGTTTCTGACTAATCGCTCCATATAAAGTGAAAAAAAGACCCGTCGAATTTGACGAGTCTTTTAACTGTGTGCTTCTTCTGTAGAAGGATATAGTGGTAAATAAACAGGTGGTTTCATACAATTCCCTCTACTTAGATTATACTACTAAAAATGATCAATTTATAGACTGCACTTTCTAGAGCTCCTGCCCTATACTGTTAAAAGCAAGCCTAAAATTCTAAGAGGTGATTCAGTATGAATGGTAAAAAAGATGTTTTAGACAATGGTCCTTTCTTTCATGGTACGAAAGCGGAATTGAACATCGGAGAGCTTCTTGAACCACAACACTTATCAAATTACCAAGACAAAAAATCAAACTATATCTATTTCACCGCAACATTAGATGCAGCTAAATGGGGTGCTGAATTAGCAACATCTGATTCAAAAGAAAGAATTTACATGGTAGAACCATTAGGCGAATTTGAAGACGACCCGAACTTAACGAACAAAAGATTCAAAGGAAATCCAACCCGTTCTTACAGATCTAAATCGCCATTAAAAATAATAGCAGAATTAGGTTCATGGGAAAGACATTCCGATGAAGAAATCACTCATATGCTGACAAGCTTAAAAACGTTACGTGAACAAGGAAAAGCTATCATATACGATTAATTTAAAAAATCGCGGGGACAGGTTCCTTGGCTATCTTATTGTATAAGGGCCTTGGTGCCTGTCCCCGTTGTTCTGAATGTCCATTCTTAGTCTGCAGGAGAAGTTCTAATGTCGATTATTTTCCATGCTTTTGAAATCATTCCCAGAAGAAGATGAAAGGCCCGCACTGCAGAACCCAACAATCCTTGAAATCAATTCCCGGTCAGAAAGAGAAGAGCTATTACCATCCGGAAGGTCAATGAATTTCCCTAGATTATGGATGATGAGGCCTATCATATTGCGGTACCTCCAATATAGTTCTTCTTCAGATAATTCCGGGAGGCGTTTCTTTAGAGCCTCCAGGTATGCTGCGTCGATCTCTCTTGTATTCTGATAGAATGTCTCGCGGGTTTCTGCTTGGGTATCGATCAGCAGCCTTCCCAATATAGCTGTTTTGACTTTTCGATCCGCTTTGTTTGAATAAAGAAGAAAAAAAGGGGTAGTAAAGGCCTCCACGATATCTGAAACCTGACATTGATCCAATTCAGACAGTCTTCTGAGCTGTTCCTTATTTAACTCCCCAGAAATTCCTTCAACCAACTCCTCGATCAGCTGAGATTTAGATCCGAAGTAATAGTTGACGGCAGCCACATTCACTTCAGCCATTTCCGTGACGGTCCGCAATGAAAAATTGGAACCTTCATGGGCAAAGGCTTGTTCAGCGGCTTTTAAGATCCGCTCTTTTTTATCCTTGCGCTTGGACACTCCGCTTTCCTCCTTAAACAGTTGTTTTAAACATTATTATAGTCATTTCATTCGTGTGAAATCAACCCGGATGAGTGAGAGTGTACACGTGAACATTCGTTGACGTCCAGGTGAACGATTTATGACAAATCGTTCCTTGTAAAAGCCAGAAAGGCAAAAAACCTTGATATATAAGGTTTTGTCATCGTTAGTAAGGAAACTGAATGAATTGACAAAAGCGAGAAACATTTTTACTATAAAAGTGAATTAAAACAACTGTTTTAAATTATTGTTTAAAAGGAGAGAACGATGGGAAATAACGTTTGTACCATATGCACGGAATCACATGTGGAGTTGAAAGATGGTCTTTGCAGGAACTGCAGGCAGTCCTGCTTCTCCATTTCACTTAAGATGAAGCGCTCTAAAGAGTGGTATGCCCTTGGGATCAAATCGACGAAAGAGGAAGCAGAGGCAGCGGCCAAACAAACGATGGACATGTTTCCATTATTCGAAACGTATAGGGTAGAAGAAATTCCTTTTACATTAAAGGAACATAAGGGGAAAGGAGGCGGAGTGGTCGCTGTAAAACCTAAAGATCTGAAGGAACAATTGAAAGCCAACGATGCCATACAATTGTTGGATGTCAGGGAATCTTTCGAAGTGGAATCAGGTATGTTACCAGGAGCGATTCATATTCCGATTAAGGAGCTTCCTTCAAAGTTGAATGAATTAGAGAAGGGGAAAGAGTATGTGGTCTATTGCTCTGCAGGATATAGAAGCCCTTATATTTGTGAGTTTTTAAGAGACAACGGCTTTTCTGCTTCTCATCTCGAAGGCGGGATGATCGCATGGAAGGGAGCGGGATTCATCCTCCCAATCGTCACAGGAACCTTGAAAACGGTTAGTAAATGGAAGAGACAAGGGAGAAGGGAGACCCGGTCATGATTTACTTTGATAACAGTGCGACAACGTTTGTAGATGATAACATCCTGAAAGAGTTTGTACATGTTTCAACGGCTTATCCAGGAAATCCTTCCTCTTCTCACCGGCTGGGACAGGCTGCTTCTCTGATGCTTGAAAAGGCGAGAGCACGGGCGGTAGAAGCTCTGGGGGGAGAATCGGGTGAAGTGATCTTTACTTCAGGAGGGACAGAGAGCAACACTTTGGCCGTGAAGGGTGCGGCTTATGCCAACCGACAAAAGGGCCATCACATCATTACCACCTCCATTGAACACGCTTCTGTCTATGAAACTTGTAGACAGCTTGAACAGGAAGGGTTCACCGTCTCCTATCTGCCGGTCGATTCTCATGGAATGATCCATCTAGAGGATCTCAAACGAGAAATCTGTCCTGAGACCATCTTGATTTCCATTATGGGGGTCAATAATGAGGTGGGGAGCATACAGCCTATAGAGGAGGTCGCTACCTTGTTAGCAAAGTACCCCGACATCCTCTTTCACGTAGATTTTGTCCAAGGGTTCGGGAAGATTTCACTGGATATGAGTCGGATTGACCTGCTGTCCCTATCCGGGCATAAACTTCACGCCCCAAAAGGAACGGGTCTATTGTATGTAAAGGATGGAACCAACCTGTTTCCCGTTCAAGCAGGGGGAGGACAGGAACGTGCATTGCGATCAGGAACGGAGAACCTGGCTGGAAGTGTAGCCCTGTCGTTAGCCATGGAGAAACAGGTACTTCGTTTTGAAGAAAGTGTCAATCATCTGACCTCATTAAGAAATCACCTAATCCAAGGGCTCAGAATGATTCCGGGCGTCACGATCCATTCCCCTGAGAATGGAGCTCCCCATATTGTTCATTTCTCTACAAAGGGGACCAATTCGAGGGACGTCATGGAGCAGTTAGGACAGGAGGAGATCTATGTTTCAAACGGTTCTGCCTGTTCATCCAAAAGCGGGAAGCCGTCCCGGGTGCTTTCCGCTGCGGGTATCCAGGAGGAGAATGCGGCAGGCGCTATCAGGGTCAGTTTCTCCATCCACAATACGCTTGAAGAAGTTGACCAACTCCTGATGTGCTTTATTCGAATTTGTCAAAAGGACATATTCGTATGAGAAGGGTGTCTTTCCTTTTCCTGTTGATCATCGTGTTGGCATGGTTCGGACATACATTCTCAAAGAATTTCATCGTGGATCCTGATTTCTCACGATTTCTCGAGCATAAAGGTTCCTTTGAGCTGTTGGAGAATCATCTTTGGACGTTCTTCCTTAGAACGCACATCATCCTATCACTTGTAGCGCTTTGTGCGGGACCCATCGCTCTTTTGAAGAGATCCAGGAAAGGGACGGCTACTTTGCACAAGTACGCCGGGCGATTCTACGTCCTTTCTATTTTCCTAAATGCCATACCTGCTCTATATGTCTCTTTTTATGCCACAGGTGGATGGATCAGTTTCCTGGGCTTCCTGTGTCTGAATGTGGTTTGGACGGGAACCACTTACCTGGCCTATAAGAAGATCAGGCAGGGAAAAGTGGCCGATCACAAAAGATGGATGACGAGGAGCTATGCTGTCACTCTAGCCAACACATCGATCTACATCCTGACACTGGCATTGAATAGTGGCGCGGGTCTGGACTACATCGTGTCTTATCAAATCTCCGTTTGGATTGGATGGTTCTTGAATCTTATCATCGCAGAGGGAATCATCAAGAGAAGAGATGACAATAGGGGATAATGCGGTTGTCGTAGCCGGAAGGATCCTGACAAAATCAGTATCGGCGAACTATCCGGGAGTTGGAAATCCTAAGCAGTATGAGAAATATCGAATGATTAAATTTATTCCAAGAAAAAGATACCTCCCCATATTAAATGAGTGTTCCATAGACAGAAGAGCACCCTTTATTGATAGATCGGGACTTGCAGCAATTTATTCTATAAGTATTAAAGCAAACAATAGATATTCAGTTTTCTGTTTTTCTAAGGAGGGGCGGTACCGACCCGTGGCTTCTCCAAAATAAAGAACATTCGACATGGCGGATCAATTCGTTAAAAAGGGGATTGATAAATCGAAAGCAGGATCAATAAATTCCGTACAGGATTAATAATCGGAAATCAGGATTGAATGTGGCGGAATCTGGTTCAATTCCAAAGCTGGAAGAACTTCGTATGGAGGATTTGACTTTATATCCGTCACCTCATGCCCATAAAGGAGCCGGCTCCAGATAAAAATTGACAATCTAAGGTCTTTCTCCGTCGAAAAGCAGATAAAAGAAGATAGGTTGGCTTCAATTTAAGTAAGCTTCCGGATACATCCAGTACTTTCATTCTACTATCTTACCAGATTCTTTTTTTACAATTGAATATATGGTATCTTCCAGTAGAGTACCTCGTTATGTGTAAAATAGGGGAAGAGGGCGAAAGAACCCCGTATGAATTATAGAAATGATCCTAAGCTGTTTTCATCAGCATTAGGGTAGCCTGAAAATGGCGAATTCAAGTGCAGTCTATAATGAGCTGCTTGAGAACAACAATTTATTAGGAGGGATCCACCCATGCATGATAAAAAAGTGCGCTGGGGAATCATCGGCTGCGGCGATGTGACAGAGAAGAAAAGCGGCCCTGCCTTTCAGAAGGTGAAAAATTCAGAGCTTGTCGCGGTCATGCGGAGGACAGGCGATTTGGCCAAAGATTACGCGGAAAGACATCAGGTACCCAAGTGGTACGATGACGCCAATGCACTCATAAATGATCCTGAGGTGGATGCGGTTTATATCGCCACGCCGCCAGGCTCTCACAAGGAATATACGCTGAAGGCAGCGGCTGCGGGGAAACCTGTTTATGTTGAAAAACCGATGGCTCGTGACTTTGATGAATGCACTGAAATGGTGGCTGCTTGTAAAGAGGCTGGTGTTCCCTTGTATGTGGCATACTACCGCCGGGCACAGGAGCGCTTTTTGAAAATCAAAGAATTGCTGGATCAAGAGGCAATCGGAGACGTTCGTTTTGTCTCCTCGACTCAGTATCAAAAAGCGCGGGTCGACGTGAAGGATTCCGAACATCTTCCTTGGCGTGTCCAGCCTGCTGTTGCCGGTGGCGGATTATTCTTCGATCTGGCCAGCCATACTCTCGATATTCTAGATTTTCTGCTCGGACCCATACAAGAGGCAAAAGGGTTTGCATCGAATCAAGGTGGCTATTATGAGGCAGAAGATATTGTGACGGGTACATATCAATTTACATCCGGCGTTCAAGGAATCGGAAAGTGGTGTTTCACGGCTTTTGAAGATGTGGACATGAATGAGATTGTCGGAAGTAAAGGGAAGATCTGCTTTTCTACTTTTGGAGATGATCCCGTCACGTTGACAACAATTGAAGGAAAAGAGCAATGGAGTTTTGAACGCCCCCTCCATGTTCATCAGCCGCTTGTTGAAACGATTGTGAAAGAGCTGACCGAGGGTGGCGATTGGTGTCCAAGTACTGGAGATTCCGGTGCACGAACGAATTGGGTGATGGATGCGATCGTCGGGAAAGAAAGGCACCTGAGTGCGTTAAAAATCTAGCTGATTTTAGAACCGGAACGCTTTTGAATGCAATGGATTCACCATGGTCTTGGGAGCATGACCTCGGGCACGGTAACGTTATAACGTACTCGGGGCAGGCTCCGTTTAAAAACAGTATTTTATTTATTTCATTTGACAGTAGGTAATAAATGATATATAGTTAGTTTGTCAAACTAACTTAAAGGTAGGTTGTTGCATTTATGGAAGAAATTCTTCGTGAATTTATCGTTACACTTGACACTTCTTTTAAGAAGTTGGTCCAAGAGACGATTGAAACAGCAGGTGTCTCCAATTTAAGTGTCAATCAGATTCAGTATATACAAGCGATCGGCACACTTCGGTATCCTACTATTAGTGAGATAGCCGAAGCGCTCAACATCACGAAAGCATCGGCCACGACAGGAATTAATAAATTGGTTTCACTCGGCTATGCGAAAAAAAGCCAATCAACCGAAGATAAAAGGATTTATCACGTGACACTTACTGAATCCAGCCAGACATTCATGCGTCTGCATCAAAAGGCTTTGGAGGATTATGTCGCATTCATCGAACGGCTGCTTACCCCGGATGAGGCTGAACAGTTCAAACGGACATTGGAGAAATTGATCAAGGGGTTCTACGAGAAAAGCGCCGAATAACGTTCTGGAACAGTGGGAAAGTCCCTTGTTCCCCTAAAATATAAGTTAGTCTAACTAAAAGAAAGTTCCGTGAACATCAATTAGCCTAACGAATGAAATTTCTTAAAGGTAAGTTAGTCTAACTAAATTAATTGATATGAGGTGTAAACGAATGAAAATTTCATTATTAACCACAGGTACAAGAGGAGATACCCAACCATACATTGCACTTGGGAAAGAACTAAAGAATCTTGGTCATGAAGTGAAACTTGCCGCATTTGAAAATTATGGGGAGTTGGTGGAGCAGCATGGTTTGCACTTCCATCCAATCAAAGGGGATATTGCCAAAATTTCAAGGGAAATGGCCAAAAGCTCGATTGAGTCCGACAACCCGATTAAATTTTTTTCTAGCTTTCAAAAGATGAAGCCTTATATAAAAGATAAGCAGATGGGAATGCAGAGGGATCTGTTCGAGGCGTGTGAGGGAGCAGATGCCATCATCTATCATCCGGGAGCAGCCATCGGTCAGTTCGCCGGTGAACATTGGGGTGTGCCGACTATTCTTGCGTCCCCTTTTCCCATGGCACCTACAAAAGAATACCCCGCCCTCATCTTCTATCAGCTGAGATGGGGCAAGACGGTCAATCTCCTGACACATAAATTGTTCGAGAAGGGATTCTGGCTTACGATCAAGCCTTCGATCGCTGCATTTTGGAAGGAACGTTTCGGTGGACGCCCGCCCCATTTTACCAACCCATTTGGTAGAGAGTCGACAACGGATCATACCTCTGTCATGTCGATGAGTCCCTGCGTATTTCCACAACCCAAAGCTGGGATGAAGTCGTTGGGTTACTGGTTTCTGGATGAGGATCTGAGCGAGTGGACTCCACCCCGCGATCTTGTCGACTTTATGGATCAAGGGGATGCGCCCGTTTATGTGGGGTTCGGAAGCATTTATGATGAGCGTGCCGATACAACAACGAAACTGGTCATAGAGGCACTCCGTAAATCCGGTAAAAGGGGGATTATCGGGACGGGTTGGAATCAGGTTGGGAACAAAGAAGGATATGAAGATATGTACTTCATTGAAAGTATTCCTCATACATGGCTTTTCCCTAAGATGGCCGGGGTCATCCATCACGGAGGGGCGGGTACCACAGCAACCGCATTCCGTGCAGGTGTCCCAAGTGTCGTCATCCCCCATGGAAATGATCAGTTCGCCTGGGGAAAACGGACAGAAGAATTGGGGGTAGGGCCCGCCCCCATCCCGAGAAAGGAATTGACGGTGGAAAATCTATCGCAAGCAATTACTTCCATGCAACAAGAACCGATGAAAAAGATTGCTCTCGAATTGGGAAGACAGCTGCAACAAGAAAATGGTGCCGGAGAAACGGCAGATTACATTCATCACTTTCTGAAAGGGTAGGGATCGATATGACAGACGCAAATAACCAGGACTTCCGTTTTGGCCCAATGTTTACGGTCATGCTGTTAGGGGCTTTCGTGGGCATTCTAAATGAAACTTTATTGTCTACGGCGTTGCCATCCATTATGAATGACTTCGGTTTGAATGAGAATAAGGTACAGTGGCTGACGACAGCTTTCTTACTGACCAACGGCGTCATGATTCCCATTTCGGCTTATTTGATTGAACGGTTCTCGACAAGGGCGCTTTTCCTGTCAGCAATCGGGTTGTTCGGTCTGGGGACTATGCTTGCAGCCCTCTCCCACAGCTTTTCATTGCTATTGTTGGGAAGGGTGGTACAGGCAGCGGGCTCCGGTATCATGCTTCCACTGATCATGACGATCATCCTGACCATCATACCAAAGGGGAATAGAGGTCGGATGATGGGCTGGGCTGGTATCGTCATTTCCTTTGGACCAGCGATCGGACCAACCTTGTCCGGGTTCTTACTCGAATATTTCTCTTGGAGAGCGCTATTCTTCGTTGTCCTGCCCATTGTGGCAGTGATCATGGTGCTGGCGGTTGTGTATGTGAAAAATGTGACAAAGCTGACTCGTCCCAGAATCGATTTCCTGTCGATTTTCCTCTCCTCTCTTGGATTTGGGGGATTGCTTTATGGATTCAGCGTGGCGGGGGAAAAAGGCTGGTCCAGCCAAATCGTCCTCCTCTTCATCACAATGGGCTTCATGACGCTTGGAATCTTCATATGGAGGCAGCTAAGACTCAAACAACCATTACTTCAATTTAGAGTCTTTGGTTATAAGACTTTTACGTTATCTCTAGTGATCACGATGGTCGTCATCATTTCGATGATCGGCGCAGAAACATTGCTGCCACTGTATATGCAGAATGTAAGAGGATTCAGTCCGCTCCAATCCGGCTTAATGCTATTGCCGGGGGCGATTGTGATGGGGGTCATGTCCCCGGTTACCGGAATTCTTTTTGACAAATGGGGTGCAAGAAAATTGGCTGTTCCTGGACTCCTGATCGTCGTTGTGACGTCTTTCTTGATGACGAATTTATCCATGGAGACGTCGATTGTCTACCTGTCCGCCATTTATTGTCTTCGGATGTTCGGATTGTCTCTTGCGATGATGCCAGTGATGACGAATGGGCTGAATCAGATCCCTGTTGAGTGGAGTGCCCATGGATCCGCAATGGCCAATACATTCCAGCAGATTTCGGGTTCGATCGGGACCGCCATATTGATCACGATTATGACAATGTCCTCAAAAGGTTACACACCTGAAGGTCCTTCCGGAGGCGGATCACAGATGATCGGTGAGATGGCCATGGTACATGGGTATAACCAGGCATTTCTATTTGCTTCATTCCTTGCCATTGGGGCGCTGGTTCTGTCCCTCTTCTTAAAAAAGGGAGCATCAGTACAAACGGAAGGCCATGAAATAAGCAATGGATAAAACAAAAGAACATTCATTATAGGAGGAACAACACATGAGTATCAAAGTCAGCAACATTAAGAAATCTTATAAGCTTGGTAAGAGTGAAAGTGTTCAAGTATTGCATGGTGTGGATGTAGAATTCAATCAGGGGGAGTTCGTATCCATCCTAGGGGAGTCCGGGAGCGGGAAGTCCACCCTGATGAACATCATCGGCGGGATGGACAGGGATTTCGAAGGAGATGTGATGGTGGACGGAACAAGCCTTCAAGGGATGAAGGAAAATGAGCTCGATGCGTATCGGAAGCTTAAAGTAGGATTTATCTTCCAGAGCTTTAATCTGATCAGTCATTTGTCCGTATTGGAAAACGTTGTCCTGACTATGCAGATGACGGACATGAGTGCGTCTGAAAGAGAACAGAAAGCTAAGAAGACTTTGACCGACCTTGGCTTGGGGAATCATATAGATAAAAAACCGAATCAACTTTCCGGAGGGCAGAAACAAAGGGTGGCCATCGCACGCGCGCTTTCCAATGATCCTGACATTATCCTTGCAGATGAACCGACAGGGGCTCTTGATAAGAAAAACAGCGAGCAGATCATGCAGCTGCTGGATGATATCGCGGCACAAGGAAAGCTTGTCATAACGGTTACTCATTCTCAAAAGGTGGCGGACTATGGAACCAGAATCATCACTATGGATGATGGGAACATCATAAAAGATGAATCGTTGAGAGAACCTTATGGCCAGAAAGAGAACGCACCGAAGGTCAAAACGAAGAACTTGAGATTCGGGGCAGCGATGAAAATGGCTTACAACAATATCCGATTGAACCTCAAACGAAATCTGCTCGTATCATTCGGTGGTGCGATCGGAATCTTGAGCGTCATCCTGATGTTGGGGTTGGGGTCAGGGGTGACCGACTATATCAATAAAGAAATCAATGCCAATCTGAATCCGAACCTCATTCAAGTGACGAAAGCGCCCGAAGGTGATGGAAGTGCAGGCTCAGGACCACTACCGAATCCAGTGCAGGAAACGGTGCCCCTTGAACAGGAGGATGTACGGCGAGTAAAGAACATCGACCATGTCAAGAAAGTCGAGAATGTCTATACGTTAACGATGGGAAGCTCCATTTTGTACAAGGATACATCAGTGAATATCGTACAATACCAAACGATGAACGATAGTGTGAATAAAGAGGATCTCATTGCAGGCGAACTCCCCGGGGTTGATGAAGTACTGCTTTCTGAAACGGCCGCAGAAAAAGTGAAAGACTCTCCTGAAGAACTTGCCGGAGAACAAGTGGAACTTTACATCAATACAACAGATGATCAAAACAGGCCGGTCATCCTAAAGAAAGAAATGACTGTGTCAGGAGTCATCAAAGGCAGCATGAATCAGGATCTTGCCTACACATCGTATCAGACATTAGATGAGATGTTTCAAAGTGAAGACATCACATTAATGGCCACCCAGCTGGATGTGACGGTGGAAGAGGATAAGTATGTCGATAGGGTACAGGCAGATCTGGAGGACGCAGGCTTCACCGGTACCGGGGTAGGGAACATCCTGAACCAGGTGACAAATTATTTGAAAATCGCCACCAATGTATTAGCTGGGATAGCCGGTATTTCCCTGCTAGTGTCCGCTATCATGATCATTGTCGTGCTGTACATCAGCGTAGTGGAACGGACAAAGGAAATCGGGATCCTGCGTGCCGTGGGGGCAAGAAGAAAAGACATCAAACGGATCTTCTTTTCAGAAGCCGCTTTACTCGGTTTTGCTAGCGGCGTGATCGGGGTCCTGATGGCAAGCATTATCGGGATATTGGGAAATAATGTGATGCAACAGGCGTTCGATGCCCAGTTGATCCAAATCAGTGCAGGGAATGTTCTGACGGGAATCCTGATCAGTGTGATCATCAGCATCCTTGCTGCCTTGTTGCCAGCTGCCAAAGCATCAAAGCTGGATCCGATGGAATCGCTGCGCTACGAATAATCAGGCTTTGGTCATTCGAGCAAAACCAACACTAATGAATATGTTATATAGGGCCCAGGCCATCATGCTGGGCTCTTTCTGTGAAATGGAGGAGGTAACGTGATTCACGCTTTTGGAATTACACATGAAAATAAGCTGGAGACGGATATTTTGATTGGAAGGGGACTCCAATCATATAAATGGATCTGGATCGATTTCGATACCCCTACGGTTGAAGAAATCAGTCATTTATCTGATACGTTCCACTTTCATCCTTTAGCGATCGAGGACTGTCTCCAATCGATTCAAAGACCTAAATTGGACTATTACGAGGATCATACCTTCTACGTAACCCATGCAGTGAAGAAAGGACGGGAAGGACTGTCAAAGGAAGAGGTTCAATTCTTTGTCGGAAAACAGTTCATAGTAAGCTTCCACCGGTATCAATCAATAGAGATCAATCAAGTACAGAGACGGATACGGGAAGTACAAGCTGGGATTGAAAACTGGGACCCCAATTATGTGTTTTATCAAGTGGTAGATAAAATCGTGGACAACTACTTTCCCGTTATTTATGAAATAGAAGACCGCTTGGACAGAATTGAAGAGAATCGGCAAAACCAATCGATGAATGTTCTAATGACCGAGCTTTTTGATACACGCTCCCAATTGCTGACACTGCGTCATATCATCCATCCAATGCGCGATCTCCTTTATAGAATGCTCAATTCCCAACACTTACAAGGGATTAAAGAGAAAAGGAAGTATTTTTCGGATATTTACGACCATCTTCTAAAACTATCTGAAATGGTCATGTCGAACAGGGAAATTACGGTGGATATCCGAGATAGCTATCTATCATTGAACTCCTTGCAAACCAACAATGTCATGAAAATCCTTACGATCATTACGTCCATTTTCGCTCCTTTGACGTTTATCGCAGGAATTTATGGGATGAACTTTGTTCACATGCCGGAACTGAGGTGGACCTACGGCTACGCCATTGTACTCGGAGTCATGGGCTTGGTATGTATTTTGATGATCGGGTGGTTTTGGAAGAGGGGATGGTTTAGATGACCCATGGCGTGGCGAATCTGCCGGGGGGCTGGAACCGGGGGACTGTCCCTGTGGTTCCGCTGACCCCGCCTTTTTGGCCTCATAAGGTATGCTGAGGTAAAGAAAATTCGACACGGAGGATCAATTATTTAATAAGAGGATCAATAAAATTCTAAACAGGATTGATAATCGAAAAACTAGGAGCAATAAACGTAGATCAGGATTGAATAGGGTCTGATTTGGATCAATTCCACATTCGGTGGCGTTTCCATGGTGGATTTCACTCCAGTACCGGGGCCTCATGCTCACCAAAGAACCTGCTCCAGATAAAAATGGACAATATAACGTTCTTTTTTGTTGAAAATCAGATAATAACGCTGGAGGGGGAACCGAGATGGGAACAGCAGCGGTCATTCCAGGAACGTTTGAACGAAAAACCCTTTTTGAAGGGAGAATATGCAGAGCTCAAGAAGCATCTGGCGGACCGAACTGATGACCGGGAAGCCCATTCGGAAGCAAAGGCAGCATTTATTCAAAGAGTATTGAATATGGAGAGGTAAGGTTTGAGAGAGGCTGTGAAGGGAGCTTTTTGTTAGATGATACCTTGCTTGATAGGAATCGTGAGGTAGATCAACTGCTTTTGATTATTAGGTAGTTCACTTTTAAAACAAAAAAAGGGTGCCAGCCCCGGCACAGTGAATGTGCTGGGGGCTGGCACCCCTTTTAAACAAGGGCCCTTACTTAGTCACAGAAAAGCCTTCCTCATCTTTCACTCCATCTGCATACTCATCAAGAAGAGCGCGAACTTCGTCGGTGGTGACGGTTTCCATCAGACGATTTCTCAGCTCGCTCGCTCCACGGAAGCCGCGGACGTAAATCTTGAAGAAGCGGCGGAGCGGTTTGAACGGACGAGGCTCGAGTTCATCGTTATACTTATCATGAAGATCCAGCTGCAGCCTCAGAAGGTCAAGCAGTTCTTCACTTGTATGTTCTTTCTTCTCTTTTTCGAAGGCGAACGGATTATGGAAGATCCCTCTTCCGATCATGATGCCGTCCACGCCATATTTCTCGGCGAGCTCAAGTCCTTTCTGGCGGTCAGGGATGTCTCCGTTGATCGTCAGTAAGGTGTGTGGGGCGATTTCGTCACGGAGTTTCTTGATCTCCGGAATCAGCTCCCAGTGGGCATCAACGTCACTCATTTCCTTTTTCGTACGGAGGTGGATGGACAGGTTGACAATATCCTGTTCCAACAGGTGCTTCAGCCAGTCGTGCCATTCCTCCACCTTAGTATATCCGAGACGGGTCTTCACACTGACGGGAAGTCCACCCGCTTTGGCTGCCTGGATGAGTTCCGCTGCGACTTCCGGGCGGCGGATCAGTCCTGATCCTTTTCCGTTCGCTGCGACATTGTGTACAGGACAACCCATGTTGATATCGATTCCGCGAAAGCCCATTTTCGCCACACCGATACTTGTTTGGCGGAAGTATTCAGGCTTGTCCCCCCAAATATGGGCGACGATCGGCTGTTCATCTTCCGTGAACGTCAAACGTCCGCGTACGCTGTCTTTTCCTTTCGGATGACAGTAGCTTTCTGTATTCGTAAACTCTGTGAAAAACACGTCAGGTCTCGCCGCTTCACTCACAACATGACGAAAAACGACATCGGTCACGGCTTCCATCGGTGCCAAAACAAAAAACGGTTTAGGCAACTCATGCCAAAAATTATCTTTCATATCTATTTAAACCCTTTCCTTAAGGAAAACATGTTCCCAAAATTAAAAAGTAGAATGCTTCAGTCTTATCCATTCCCAGATAGGCTGGATTCCAACCAGTATATACTTTAATAGGAATAAACGAAAAGTGCAAGGGGACGAGTCGTCTTATTTTGAGGAAAATCCTCCTTCATTCTCCTCTGGAAGGGGGAGATTGGATGATAGTGGTGTTGAAAATAGAACGATGAACCTTCTCACAAATAGAGGTACCGCCAGTAAGCTAACGTTTTGCACACCAAGGGACCGGATTTCATTCATATCTCAAAGATGAAAAAATACCCAAAAAGTACAACCAACATCTGTAAAAAATTGCTATAATGATTCTTATAGTGCAGGGCAGGCACTCACATATTGAATGACAGTAAAGGGGAGCTGCTGATGTCTGAGTTTAATGAAAACCCGTTAATGAAGAGCGATGAAACGAAACCAAAGATCAAGGTGGAAAGAAAAGAAGGGGAACCGACTGCCGCCTTTAAAGGGGCGAGCTGGGCGGCCTTTGTAGTAGGTGCTTCCGCTTATCTGATCGGCCTGTTCAATGCTTCGATGGAACTGAATGAGAAGGGGTATTACTTTGCGGTATTGATTTTCGGACTGTATGCAGCAGTATCCCTTCAAAAAGCGGTAAGGGACAAAGAAGAGGATATCCCGGTTTCCGGCATCTATTATGGGCTCAGCTGGTTTGCCGTCATTGTGGCCATTTCCTTGATGGCGATCGGACTTTATAATGCGGGGAGTATCATTTTAAGCGAAAAAGGATTTTACGGTATGTCATTTGTTCTTTGTCTGTTTGCTGCCATCACCATTCAGAAAAATATCCGGGATACGCAGTGGGCCAGAGAAAGGGAATAATTCTTAAAAAAAAAGAAGTATCCAAGAACCATTCAACGTTCTTGATACTTCTTTTTTATGACATCATTTAAGCCGATGTGGCGTGCTTCCGGTCCAAGCGATGACTCAAGAAGGTCAACAGACTCGCACCAAGTGCAACGACCCCGCCGACAAGTGTCACATTCAATAATGGGCCTTGATGGTAGACAAGCCCTCCGAGTGCCGATCCCATGGCGATGCCGACATTGCTTGCAACGGGCATCAAGGAAGCGGCGAGTCCTGTCGCTTTCGGCTGATACACACCGGCTAGGTCGATCAAGTAAAGCTGGGTCGAGGTGGTGAGCAGAATCGCCATCAGGGACATCAGTCCAATGTTGATCAATCCGACGACGAAATGGCCGGTGGTAAAGTACAATCCCATCAGGACAAAGGCCTGGATAAGGAAAACGAATCGAAGGCGTCCGATGGCATTGTGGCTGGCAATCTTTCCGGCCAGTATGTTACTGAAAATCGAGATGAAACCGTAGGCAAACAGGATCAAGCTGATGGAGCTGCCCGGTGCGCCCATCATGTTCAGAATCGGGACAAGATACGTAAAGACCGCATAGGTTGCACCGAATCCAAGAGCCGGGATGAAGAAAGCCATCAAGATCCGCGGGTGGGTCAACAACGAAAACTGATCACGCATGGAACTGCGGTATTGACTGAGCTTACTCGGCAAATTCATGAAAGAGGCCAAAAAGGCAACCACACCAAGAATCGTCGTTAACAGGAACGTGGCATGCCAGTCGTACCACTCCGCGATGACGGTACCGATGGGTACTCCGATCACGTTTGCCAGAGTAAACCCGCCGAAAACGAAGGAAATGGCCACTCCCCGTTTCGTTACTGGAATCGCTTCGCTGGCGATCGTCATGGCAAGGGAAATCGAAACGCCTGTGACGATGGCTGTCAGCATTCGAAGGACAAGCAGCATGACGTAGCTCGTCGAAATCACACACAATGCATTCAGGATGATAAACGACCCTATCAAAAACAACATCCATTTCCGCTTAGGAAAATGGCTTGTTGCAGACATGACGACCGGGGTGGCGATGGCAAAGGTAATCGCAAACGCTGACACAAGCGTACCTGCCTTTGCGTTGGTTATATGAAGGCTCGAGGAAATCTCCGTTAAGATCCCCACGATGACAAACTCGCTTGTGCCGAGAACAAAAGTTAGTAAACTAAGCGTGAAGATAAGAAACCACTGTTGTTTGGTTAATACAGTCTCTTGCATAAGTACCTCTTTTCTAGGATGGATAGACATCAATAGTAGTATGGGCAAACAATTTCATTATCATATCATAAAATGGGACAGTGGGGACAGGTCCCTTGTCCCAGGAAACATGGGGGGCGGTTCTGGTGCTTCCTAAACAAAAAAGGAATGCTATTCATTCTCAGCATTCCTTTTTTTGCTTTTACGGTTTCTATATCAAGGCATACGCGACGTCAACAGCCAGTAGCCGCGGAACCTGTCCCCACTGTTCTCAAATCTCCGGCCGCACCCACAACTTCGAAAAGTCCACATATCCAAAATGCTTGATCTCAATGTTCATAATGTCAGTCGAAAAAGGGATGTATCGTTTCTCGTAATAGAGTGGAATCATGATGGATTCTCTCATGAGCCTATTCTCCAGCTCCATATTTAAGGCGGTCCAGTCTTCGAATGATGTTTGACGATATTCCTCCAGACGGGACTTCCACGTACTGTCTTTTTCAAAAAGGGGATAAAGAGGCGAATATCCGTTTTTCAAAAAGTGATAAAACGAGAAGTTCTGGTTGGATTCAAAGATTTCTCCGTGAACGAATAGGTCCACATGGAATGTCTC
Organism: Rossellomorea sp. y25; assembly: GCF_038049935.1. Lineage (NCBI taxonomy): Bacteria > Bacillati > Bacillota > Bacilli > Caryophanales > Bacillaceae > Rossellomorea > Rossellomorea sp. y25. The sequence continues at coordinate 927,136 of NZ_CP145886.1, forward strand.
GGGCTGCCTCTTCAGGGTGTCGGCAAAGGAAAACCACTTAACGTCGACTGGAATGCCTTCTTTTTCAAAAACCTCCACAAGCCACTCGGTGGTTTTCGCTGTATGATTGGCACAACGGATCACAATCGGCTCTTTAAACAAGGGACGTTCTGCCTCCGGGATAGTCATGGATTGGTCCTGTCCGATCAGGATGCTCTTGCCGTTCGGTGTCAGGCGGGGATCGAGGTCACGAAGGGTGTGGCGGTTCTTCGCAATCACCCAGTGCAGATAATCCCGTACGGCTTTTCTTTGAATCTGGGAATCTCGTCCCGGAACGGCATTCATGACGACAATCCCGAAGCCCGAGTCACTCTCGACCTCAACAGAAGAAGACTGACTCTCTTCAATGTGAGAATGATAAATTCCTTTGAAATCTTTCGGCACCTGGACAAATTCTACAGCATCGAGGAGCGGCCTCTCCTGAAAGTGCTCTTTAAAGGCAGCGAGAGTTGTCTTAGCATCTGTATTCTCCTCGATGGAAAAGCATCCAGTCCCGAAGGTCCGTCCCTTGTTTTCTTTATAAATGCTCGCACACATCATGCTGAGCATGGGGAGGATGTAGCTGCAGCCCCCGGGGTGATGGATATCGATGATGAGGGGGGCCTTTGCCTCGATCCTTTCGACTGGTTCCCAAAGATCTTGATAATGAGGGCATGTCCGAAGCTGTTCGAGACAATGGACAACATCCTTTGCCGTCAGGAGGGAACCGTCGTGGAATTGGATGTCCTTTTTTACATATAGTCGCAGTTTCGCAGATGAAGCGTCCCAGCTGTGTGCAAGTTCCGGGAGGATGTCCCCTTCTTCTGTGAGGGAGACGAGGCGGTTGAATACGTTTGCCACTAGATGGGCGCTGAGGACATCGGCTGCCTCCAATGGGTGGATAGAGAAAAAGGGATATCTCTTCGGCACGATCAGCTTATCTTTGGACTCTTTCACAAATCCGAGCTTACTGTGGAATTTATTCATCAGCCTCATCTTGCTGTCGGTTGACCAGTTGTACATGAGATACTTGCTGCTAGTCTCAATTGGTTCCTCGTCCAGGAGCTTTACGACTTCCTCTTCGAACTCTTCCTCCACATCTTTCTTCCATAGAAGTGTCGATACATTTCCCCGTCCGCGTCCCGGTGTAAAGGCAATCCAGCCTTCTTTATCCCATTTTTTCAAATAACGGGTCGTCTGCTTGTGGCTCAATTGCAGGGTTTCAGAGATTTCCTCCACTCGGATGCTGCCTGATGGATAGTACCGCCAAAGGGTTAGTAATTTATTCTCCACGTTGCTTCTCCTCCTAAAAGGGGACATCGATTTGAAAAGTGTCTATTTTTATAATCTTTCGTCTAGTTTACTATACAGTAAATAGAGGAGGGGTAACAACATGAAGTGGAAGGAATTACCTCAAAACATAAAAGTACGGATGATCACATCATTCTTTAACCGTGCCGTCTCATCCGCCGTCATGCCGTTCATGGCACTGTTCTTTGCTCAGGAACTGAATAAGATCTGGGCAGGGATCTTCCTGATCGTCACCGTGGTGATCGGGTTTTTCATCAATCTGGTCGGGGGATACATTTCAGACCGCTTTCCCCGGAAGAAAGTCCTGCTGACAACGTCCTGGCTGAACGCCATGTTCTTTTTCATCATGACTGTTAGTCTTTTTCCGAAGGATAACTTGATCCTGCTGTTTGCAGGTGCCTATATCGGGTTCATCATCACGAGCAGCCTGGGCCGTCCTGCAATGCATGCGATTATCATCGATTCGACGACGCCGGAGAACCGTAAAGCCGTCTACGCCTTGGATTACTGGCTCGTCAACCTGTCCATGGCGATCGGTGCGGCCCTAGGGGGACTACTGTATTTGGACCATCAGACAGAGCTATTTATGATGCTGACCTTTACGTCCATGACGATTCCCGTTGCGTATGGGATCTGGCTTCAGGACAACTTCAAGGATCATCTGCAGAAAAAGCACGAGAATGTGTTCATCGATCTCGTGAACAATTACCGGATAGCCTTCAGGGATTCGGCATTCGTGAAAGTGGTGGCAGGGTCCACCTTCATCTTCGCAGCGGAATTCTCCCTGAACAGCTATATCGGGATCCGTTTAGCGGAAACCTTCAAGGCTGTGAACATCGGGGATTTTGAAATCGTCGGAGTCAGGATGCTCAGTATTTTGAACATTGAGAACATGTTGCTCGTCGTCTGCCTCACGTTCATCATCAACCGTTATACAGACCGCCTGAATAAGAAGAACGCCCTCTTGATCGGACTCATCCTGTACGGAATCGGCTATATGGCGGTCACATCCGCCAACACGTGGTACGTCCTGATTGCATTTAATCTGATTGCGACAATGGGGGAACTGATCTACTCCCCGATCCGTAACGCAGAGCAGGCTAATATGATCCCAAGCGATAAGCGGGGCTCCTACTCCGCATTTTCTAACCTGTCCTTCAGCGGGGCGGATCTTGTCGCACGGTCCACGATCATTATCGGTGCCTTCTTGATGCCGACGATGATGAGTGTTTATATCGGTTTCATCGTTATGCTCGGTACCGTTCTTGTTTATACGGGATTGTTTGGCGGAAGCTGGGTAAAGGCGAAAGTGTTGGACAGTGGTGTTGGTGCGAGTGGAGGAAAGTAAAAGGGAAGGGGATTCCTGGAAGGAGGAATCCCCTTTTTTTGATGGTTTCTAAATCACGAGTTGTTCCGTTGATCAGAGGGAATGAAAAAGTAATTAAGGAGCAAGAGGGAGTGAGTGGTATGAGTATGAGTATGAGTCCCTCTTTAGCATGATCTTCATTACCACTTTCCTTTGTGATTCTTATTCATTAAATCCCCCATTGCTTTAAGTGTAACGTCACATTTTATTATCACTCTTATCAATCATTCTAGAGATTAATTTTTGACAACCTATTGTATAGAGAAACATGATTAAAAAAGGATTGATCGTTGGGAAAATTTCCACCCCATCCTCTTTTACATGTACCACGTACAAGCTTGAGATGTTGTAGTTCTCTGCAAGGGAACTCAACAGAATAAAGCCTAAGTAGAACCCAATAAATGATAGTACATATAAAATGAACATTTTGATCATAACCATCTCCCTCTTGTGTTCGGGCACCCGCTAGTTTAAATAAGACTTAAAACTCAATTCCAGACAGCTGCTTTATTTCTTCTAATCGTTTCTCATGACGTTCAACTGTCATAAGGGGGTTCTTGTGGTGAATCAAATTTACTATAGAGGAAAAGCTTTCTTTCAATCCTTCGATTTTTTCCGCCTGACTATTGTTATCGTAAAACGAATAGATTCCCTCATACGCCCACGTAATGAACTCATGGACATCTTCCTCGATCCTTCTCCTAATGGTCAGTTCCATGCTTTTCATCCCCCTTAGGATTCTTTGTCCTGTTTCTCGATCCACTTTTCCACTTTTCTCTCCATCTCTTTTTGCAATTCCCCAATGTTTCCACTATCTCTCTGAGCGGATTTAACGTATTTCGCCGGGAACATTTTTTCCAAGGAGGACTGATACATGCTGCCGTCCTTTGGTTCTATGTATTCAATCACAGAATAGGTCCCATCTTTTATGCTTAACCGAATTACGGCAGGTAATGAATGCCCGGACTGGGCCTCTATTCCGGTCGCTTTATTAAATCCACCGTAATACGACCACATATACACACTCAGGATCCCATCCTTTTCGCTCGTTCCATAGATTTTGTGGACTTCAAACTGCTTTTCTGTACCGTAGTAGGAGGTGGAATAGTTCTGGATGATATATTGGGAGATCGCGTTATCAATTTGTTGGGTTATCTGTTTATCTCCGTCGATCAGATTCTGTTCTTTCCCGTAACACCCGGCCAATAAGACCACTGCCATTAGTAAAAGTAAAACTCGTACCTTTTTCAAAATGTCCTTGCTCCTTGTATACATGTATTTTTGAAGGTTATAAGACATGGAGAATTTAATTCCATTTTACCATAGGGTTTCTTGTATTTTCCTTTTTTTACAATTAAATCTATGGTATCTTCCAGTAGAGCACTCACGAAACGGATAAGGGGGAGAGGACGAATGAGGATCGTATCACTTAAAGAGATGCCGAAAGAGAACCTGGTTGAATTCTTCAATCGGCATTGGGGCAGTCCGAAGATGGTCATTTCCAGTGGGATCTATGACTGTGCTGCGTTAGACGGCTTTGCCTACCTGAATGAAGAAACCGTAATCGCAGGTTTGATTACATATGTGGTCAAAGACGAAGAATGCGAGATTATTTCCCTTGATAGTTTGGAAGAAAAGAAGGGCATCGGCACCTCCCTGATGAAAGAAGTAGAAAAGGTGGCAGTCGGGAGCCGGTGCAAGCGCATCACGCTGATCACAACCAATGACAATCTGCCGGCACTGAAATTTTACCAAAAGAGGGGCTTCATGATTTCAACTATTCACCGGTTCGCAGTGGAGAAGGCGAGAAAGGTAAAGCCTGAGATCCCTATGATCGGAATTGACGGGATTCCCATTAGAGATGAAATTGAACTGGAGAAGGGGGTGACTCTGACGGATGATTATACTTAAAATAATGAAAAGAGTAGGAGGGAAGATGTGAACAATTTTAATAAAGCGTTATCTCTTGTAAACAAATTAGTCTATGAACCTAATCAATTAACCTTAAAATCGGTTCAAGAAGAAAAACAAAATGCGAATTACGGAGCTGGTACATTTGAACTGGCTTCTCGTTCAGTTCGATTTAGGGTCGCAAAAGTAACACCTAATAAGGTGGGGCAATTTGTTGCATTTTGGGAAAAAGATGAAAATGATAATAATCAACCATTTACATATGAAAAGGCACCTGACTTGTTGGTCATCAATACCTTTTTGAGTAATGAAGAATGGGGGCAATTTGTTTTCCCGAAAGACATTCTTGCCAAACAAGATATTCTTAAGACGAGTGCTGCGAAAGGGAAAATGGCCATTAGAGTTTACCCTAGTTGGGATACCCCAACCAGCAAACAAGCGATAAAAACTCAAACATGGCAGTTACCCTATTTTGTCGATTTGAGTGATACCAATAAACTGCCCATGAAAAAAATACTGGAACTGTATTCGCAGTAAATTAGTATATTCACTTAATACCACATGTCTGAACTTATATTTATCCATTAAAGAGGGCTTACCCTAGAAACGATAAGCTTTTTTATTGTGATAATTTGACTTGAGTAGGATAATGAATTTGAAATAATTGGTATTGGTTTAATGAATGTGGAGGACAGATGATGGATAATCAATATTTTGTAGGTTGGGGCACACTGGCGCTGATAAATGCCGGACTTGCACAAGGGAAAAACAGGAAGGGGTTAAACTGGTTTCTGCTTTCACTCGTATTGGGTCCTTTGGCGACGCCAATTTTGCTATTTGTTGAAAAGAGGGAATGGTAGCGTGCGTATATTGAAGGTTTAACTCTCTTTTGGTTGAATTCTTATAATAAATTTGAAGATTAACCGAATATTATAGAGGAGGAAGTATAGTGAATCAAAACAGTGCATTGATTATAGTGGATGTTCAAAAAGCATTTGATGACCCAAAATGGGGAGAACGAAATAATGTAAATGCAGAAGAGAATATTAGTAAAATACTAAAGGTTTGGAGAGCGAAGGGAGGGCAAGTCATTCATATTCAACACACGTCAGACCATCCGAATTCTGTATTTTATCCCGGCAATAAAGGTTTTACTATAAAGGAATTGGTTAGTCCTCTTGAAGAAGAAGTGGTAATTACCAAGAAAGTGAATAGTAGTTTTATTGGCACCAATTTAGAAGAAACGTTAAATAAAAATCATATTAAAACAGTGATAATAACAGGGTTGACCACTCCTCATTGTGTCTCAACAACGACGAGAATGAGCGGGAATTTAGGCTTTAACACTTACCTAATATCCGATGCCACAGCGGCATTTGGAATGAAAGATCAAGATGGCCGTTATTTTGATCCGGAAACGATACATAACGTGTCTTTAGCTACATTGAATGATGAATTTGCCACCATCCTTTCAACGGAACAATTGTTAGATATGTTGAATTAAGACACAATGGGGACAGGTACCATGGTGCCTCATTTTTAGTAAAGGAGCCGAGGGAGCTGTCCCTATGGTTTCCATAACAGAAACATAGGAGGCGTGGGATATGAACACCAATAGAATCGATCATGTGAGTATAAACGTAAATGACCTTTCAGAGGCTAAGGCGTTTTTGTTGATTAAGGACTCGAAGTGCAAGCGGAATGGGAATTGGATGGAGAGCAGTTGGACAGAATCGTTGGACTTAATCACGTTAAAACGGCATGTGTAGGATTGGGGATGCCAGATGGTCAGGCATGGATAGAGCTGGTCAAATTTTATACACCTTCAGATGAAAAAGGTATTCAGCAACCTTTTGCCATTACGCTGGGTATCCGACATATTTGCTTTGCTGTTGAAGATATTGAAACGATTGTGGCCAATTTGAAAAAAAGAAGGGCACGGAAATCTTTAGTGAGATACAGCAGTACGAAGAAAGTTATAAGTTATGCTACTTTCGTGGTCCAAAAGGGATTATTTTAGAGTTGGCGGAGAAAATCAGTTAAATAGTGTATCGGATTTTAAATGATTTAGATCTCCGGCTTGGGGTACTTTAATGAAAAAAGACGCTAAAAGAGGAAAACACCAGAACCATAAGTTTCTGGTGTTTTCTATGTCCCTAATAACTTTCTAAAAACCGTTAAAGGGGATTTTTCTTATTATAGGGAATCATAAAGTACCTTCTATCAAGCAACCAATTAGTTGCTTATACTTGACGAGCAACCATTTAGTTGCATATAATCAATCTATGACTTGGGACAAAGACACTATATTCAAAGCACTTGGCGACTCGACTCGGCGGCTTATCCTGGATGAGCTTTCCGATCGCAACGAGCTGACATTGTATGAACTTACGGCACGCCTCGTTATGAAGCACAACCTTTCCATTTCGCGACAGGCGATCACCAAACATCTAAATCTATTGGAAGATGCAGGACTCGTCATGTCAGAACGGAAGGGTAAATATCGAGTACTTATGTTTAACAAAGAACCACTTGCAAACTTATTGAAAGGATGGGTAGACTAACTTTTCACGAATCGGCAGAAGAGCAACTGCCATCGCAACGATTAAAGGAGGCCAAATGAGGATGAAAATTATTATAACCAGTATATTCGTTCAAGATCAAGACAAAGCATTAGCGTTTTATACAGACACGCTGGACTTTGTGAAAAAACATGACGTTCCTACAGGAGCACACCGGTGGATTACGCTTGTTTCAGCTGATGAACAAGACGGGACCGAGCTTTTACTTGAACCAAATGAGCACCCGGCTGCGAAAGAGTATCAAGAGAAATTATTCGCAGACGGCATCCCTGTAACGATGTTTGGGGTTTCAGATATTCGCAAAGAGTACGAGCGACTAGTGGAAAAAGGTGTAACGTTTACGATGGAGCCTACCGTCATGGGAGAGATCACGATAGCTGTCTTTGACGATACATGTGGAAACCTTATTCAGATGATACAGCAGTAATTGGTTATGACGATGTATAAAATAAATCTGAGCATTGAAAATTAGGTGAGATAAAAATGGACAGTCAAGTAAAGTTGGAATTTGAACATTCTAAGTCAGGCGATAAAGAAGAGCGTTATGAAGCCTACCAATATATATTAAAAGTAACGGACCAAAAAGTTGATTGGGCATATGAAGTATGGGATCAACTACTAGAGGACTTAACTCATAAAGATAACCATCAACGCTCTCGTGCAGCACAATATTTAGCTAACCTAGCCATAAGCGATCCAGAGATGAGGATAATGAAAGATTTCCCAGGGTTGTGGGAGGTAACAAAAGATGAAAAGTTTGTGACGGCTAGGCATTCTCTCCAATCAATCTGGAAGGTCGGAATTGCTGGTACACCTCAAAAAGAAATGGTTATGGATTTTATGGTTGAACGTTTTAAAAAAGGAACAGATGAAAAAAACGTTACTTTAATCCGGAATGACATTCTTCAAAACATGAGGAATTTATATGACCACTTTAATGATGAGTCTATCAAACAAACCGCTTTAGATTTGATTGATACGGTTGATGACAAAAAATACAAAAAAAAGTATATGGATATTTGGAAGTAATTCAACTTTCTTAAAGAACGAAGTCTTAACCCCCGTGGCCATTCCTCTACGTGTTGTAAGCAGCACGTAGAGGAATGGTCCTTTTTCTTTAAATAGGGATAGTCAGTTGGAAAAATATCGGTTTATTCTATGAGATGTTGGGGATTCTTCTTAATAATAAGGAACATAAAATAAATTTATTGATAAAAGGATTGCTTAGAGGAGTCATCCCATTTAGCTTCTTGATATTCTTTTAGCTGTTATGGAATCAATTTCAAGGGTCATCAGCCATTGCAAACACATTCTTTTTTTATGGTCAGTTCTCTTTTTTCATAGGGTTGGCAAGCGTCATATATGAAATTGAACAATGGCGATTCTTCAAACAAATGATGGCTCAATACTTGGTCATGCTGTTGACTGTTTTTCCAACTTTACTTCTGAACGGTTTTTACCCGCTTGTTTCTTTCAGAGATGTTGTGAACGTATTTTCCTTTTTAATAAGGTTGGAGTTATCTTGTTTTTGATTACATATTTAATTTTTACATGGCGTAAAAGGGCTTATATGAAAGCCCGTCATCAATAACCTGACTACCGCTAACATGGATCTTTGCTTCCAAAAGCAAGAAAGAAGCATAAGAACCGTCCCCGTGTTTCCGTGCTCTCTTGATTTTTGTCGAATGTTCGCAATGAATGGAAAGGATTTCCGATAAGGATGTCGAAGAATTTAAAGAAGATTCTTTTTCTTAAAGGAGACCTGCTATGGTAGAGACTGTCCATCATTTAATTTTGCATGTGGTATTCATCCTATTTACGATTCTTGCTTTTCAGATGGTTACGAATGGATCGGACAGCAATACAGAAGGGTTTCCCTTTAAGTTCTTTCTCATGAATCTTGCTATTTTACTGTTTACAATGATCTTCCCCGTTGTATACTCCAGTGGTTATGTGTACGATTTCAAGGTCGTTCCTATTATCCTTGCCTTTCTCTATGGCGGGAAGAGAGCCGGGTTCAGTACGTTCACCGCCATGCTGTTGATCGGTTCATTGACCAACCATGTAATGGTCTTTTTGATCGTGAATTATGCGATTTATAGTGTACTCCTGATTCCTTTATCGAAATGGTATAGAAAGGGTACCTGGAAGAACAAAATGATCCTGATTTCGGTTTTTTATTTGTTCATCCCGGTTACAAAATCCCTTTATTTACTCCAGAACAATGAAGTACGGCAGCTTCCCCTTGTCGCAAGTTCCACCTTGATCATTTGGATCACGCTGATCCTGACCATTTATCTGATTGAAAACCGACTGGAACAAACCAGGATTAAAACTGAACTCATGAAGGCTGAAAAGTTTAATGTAGTCAGCCAGTTAGCGGCTTCTGTTGCTCATGAAATCCGAAACCCCATGACGACCGTAAGAGGATTCATGCAGCTTCTGCAGAGAGAAACGTTAACGACTGAACAGAAGAGCTTTATCGACATATCCATACAAGAATTAGATCACGCCCAAGACGTCATTACTCAATACCTCTCCCTTGCCAAGCCGCAGACGGAGGAATACGAGGTGTTCAGTCTGACTGACACCATGAATGAATCCGTTGACGTGATGTCTACGTATGCTGTGATGAATAGCATTAAAATACATAAACATATTGAAACAGAACTGATGATCAAAGGGATAAAAATTGAGATGAAGCAAGTACTCCTCAATCTTCTGAAAAATGCCATCGAGGCGGTAAAAGAAAATGGAAAAATCACTGCGGCAGCCACTGTACATAAAGACGGCAGGATCTTGATTGTCATTCAAGATAATGGAGCGGGCATGACTCCGGAACAACTCAAGGTATTGGGCAGACCTTATTACTCGACCAAGGAAAAAGGGACGGGACTTGGTTTGACCTTCTGCTATCAAATTGTCAAAAGGTTGAAGGGTGAAATACAGGTGGAAAGCGAGCAGGGAGTGGGGACAACGTTTAGGATTTATTTGCAGGGGTGAGCCATGGGGACAGGTCCCATAGCACCACATAATAAAATATTGGTGCCTGTACCCAGCACGGTAAACCTTTAGCGTACCGGGGGGCAGGCACCGTTTTTATGTGCGTTTCATCCTATCTTAAGAAAAAATTAAGAATTCTCCCATGATTTTTTTAAGAAATTTCATTTACACTATCACACTTGAAGGTTTTTTTTATGTGTAAGTAAACAATACTTATCATCGATGATGAAATCCCTTTGGATATCTTCTCTCCAAAGGGTATGCTTATGAAAAAATAATGGAAAATAAGTGAAAGCCCTAAATGAGCCGCCGCGAAAGTTACAATCATGATGACGAAATGTCAGGTGCAGCTTTGTAAGGATTGTTGGAGATTTAGCGGATGTCACTAGAGTAGGAGTGAAAGAATGAAACCTTTATCAATTTTAGTAGCTGATGATGAGGAGGAAATTGCGGATCTGATTGCCATCCATTTAGAAAAAGAAGGATACCACGTGACGAAAGCATCGGATGGTGAGGAGGCGGTTCGTGTGGTCGAGACTCAGGTTGTTGATTTGCTGATTTTGGATATCATGATGCCGAAAATGGATGGATATGAAGTCACCCGACGCATTCGGGATCAGCATAATATGCCAATCATCTTTTTGAGTGCCAAGACATCTGATTTCGATAAAGTTCAGGGCCTGGTCATTGGGGCAGATGATTATATGACGAAACCCTTCACCCCGATCGAATTGGTTGCTCGTGTAAATGCTCAACTCCGACGTTTTTTGAAGCTCAATCAACCTAAGACGGCTACAGAAAGGAAAGCCTTCGTGGAAAGTGGTGGATTGGTCATTTCCCCCGATCAGCGTAAAGTGACTCTATATGGTGAAAGCATCGAACTAACGCCTAAAGAGTTTGATATTTTGTACTTACTGGCGAGTCACCCGGGGAAAGTTTTCGGTGTGGAACATATTTTTCAGCAGGTGTGGGGGGATGCATACTTTGAAGGTGGGAATACGGTAATGGTCCATATCCGCACATTACGAAAAAAGCTTGAAGAGGATAAACGGAAAGATAAATTCATTAAAACAGTATGGGGCGTAGGGTATACATTCAATGGGTAAAATACTACGAGGCTTCCGTTTGAAAATGATCTTATTGCTGGGTCTAAGCATGTTGTTGTCTGCTGCTATTACATACCTATTCTTTAAAGTACTCCAAATGTATTATTATTCAAATGTGAATTATGGAGATTCATTAGGTTATTTTCGCATTATCATACGAAATATTGGAGACTTCAACGTCTTTTTACTAGTATTCATCCTGCTTTCGATTTTCTTCTTCTTTTTACTTACAAAACCCTACTCTGCCTATTTCAATGAGATTTCAAAGGGAATTCATTATCTCGCCCAGGGTGACTTCAAGCATCGGGTTCAAATCGTGTCGAATGATGAGTTTAGTGACCTTGCCGAGAGCATAAATCTCGCCAGTGAAAAATTGGAACAAGCTATCGAAAGAGGGGACTTCTCGGAAAGTAGTAAAGAGCAGTTAGTCGTCAATTTAGCTCATGATCTCCGTACACCCCTCACCTCCGTTTTAGGTTATTTGGATTTGATCCTTAAGGATGAGAATTTGACGAAAGAACAAGTCAGACATTTTTTAACGATTGCCTTTACGAAATCCCAGCGTTTAGAAAGACTGATTGATGAATTATTCGAAATAACGCGAATGAACTATGGCATATTGCCCATTCAAAAAAATCATCTAAATGTAAGTGATCTCCTTAATCAATTAAAGGAGGAATTGTATCCTGTCTTCGAGAAGAATGATTTGATCGCTAGAGTGAATGTGACTCCGCAACTACCTGTTTTGGGTGATGGAGAGCTGTTGGCACGCGTGTTTGAAAATCTTTTGACCAATTCGAATCGCTATGGTAACGATGGCCAGTTTGTGGATATTAATGGCTTTATTGATTCAGGGAAAGTGGTTATTCAGATTGTGAATTATGGAGATCCCATTCCTCAGAATGATCTGCCCCATCTCTTTGATATGTTCTATACCGGTGACAAAGCACGTACTCATCAAGGAGGCGGCACCGGGATCGGCCTCTTCATTGCCAAGAATATCGTGGAGCAGCATGATGGGACCATTACGGCCGAAAGCAGTATCATACGTACCATTTTTGAAGTGCGCTTGCCGCAGGATGGTGAAAGTCCGAATGAATGATTTAAGAAAAATTTAAAATTTACCCCACTCTTTATTTAAATAGTTTTCCCTACACTTATAAGCAACTAAGAGTAAGGAGGAAACAGATAAATGAAGAAGTGGGGCTTTTTATTATTATCCTGCCTAGGGTTAACGTTCGCCTATTTGGAACCTTTGTCTGAACCAGAAGTGAAAATTCAAAACCATGTTCAATCTGAAAATGGTATCGCAGAGGGTGGCATCCAAGAAATCGAAATGACAGAGGATCAAATCTATCAAGGAGATCTGCTTTTGGTCAACAGTGAATATCCTGTTCACCAGGAGAGCATTCGATCGGATATTGTCAATTTATCTGCAAACAATGAACTGGCACAAGGGTACGTGTTGTTAGGCAGTGACACTTATTTATCAGAGGAAATTGCACATGCGTTTTCAGAGATGGTTGCTGCTGCAAAAAAAGATGGGCTTCAACATTTCGCCATTACGAGCGGCTTTCGGGATTTTGATGAGCAAAGTGTGCTTTATCAAGATATGGGTTCTGACTATGCCTTGCCAGCAGGCTACAGTGAACACAATCTGGGCTTATCCCTTGATGCAGGATCTACTCAAATGAAGATGGCTAATGCACCAGAAGGAAAGTGGATAGAAAAGAACGCTTGGAAATACGGGTTCATCTTACGTTATCCAGAGAATAAAACGGACATAACAGGAATTGAATATGAACCGTGGCACATCCGCTATGTTGGTTTCCCCCATAGCGCAATTATGAAATCCAAGAATTTCGTATTAGAAGAATATCTGGAATACCTAAAAGAAGAAAAAACATTTTCTGCTAGTGTAAATGGGGAAAAATATGAGATTTCTTATTATCCTGTTACTAAAAGTACGACCATCCATGTGCCTGCCGATCTACGTTATGAGATTTCAGGTAACAATATCGATGGTGTGATTGTGACAGTGTTTCCTGATGCGGAATGAGACGAACGAACTGAATGAAAGGCATGATGGTACATGGCTAAAAAAACAGCACTCGTTTTGACAATTCTTCTTTTCCTTTCATTTTTATAGTGCCCATCTTTGGGTTAATGCGTGCTTTGGGAACTGTTGGCCTAGGTAGGTACATGAAGGATATGTTCTAAAAAAATAGAAATAGTAGTAACTTAATGAATATGCAGGATACATTCACAAAGAATAGAGGGATAACCTATGAAAATTATTCGTGCTAGTGAATCAGAAAGTAATAGAAGAAATGAGATGAGTACAATCTTTGTAGACGGCTTCTATCAATGGCTGAATTATTTTTCAAAGGATAAGGCTAAACTTTACAAGACATTTGCCCATATGTTTAATGAAGAGGTCTTTTATACGGCAGTAGTTGACGATCGTATTGCGGCTATAGCGGCTTGCACTACAAGCAATATACCTTCTGTAAGACTGAAATATAGTGAATTTAGAAAGCACCTCGGCTTATTCATGGGGAGTATTGCTTATGTCATTCTCAAAAAAGAATTTGAGAAAGAGCAATATCCTTTTCAAATTTCTGAAAAGATGGGTGCAATAGAGTTTGTGGCAACGTCGGTAAAGTATAGAGGAAAAGGTGTGGCAATTGAACTGCTAAAATCGATCATACATTCAACTTCATACGACGAATATGTCTTAGAGGTAGCAGATACCAACATAAGTGCTATCCACCTTTATGAAAAACTGGGTTTTGCAGAGTTCATGCGTATACCTCAAAAGCACAGTGAAAAAAGTGGTGTTAATGATCTTGTCTATATGAAGCTTGTGAAAGTGAAAGAAGTGGGGGACTAAAGAGCTTATGGAATGACTGATTTTTGGAAAAACAGGTTAGTATAGTGAGCTCCAATAATCTAGAAGAAAAGATATAGCATAACGGGTCCGGCTTAACATCATACTAGTAACAAAACCTTTAAACGGAGGATCATGTTGTGGAGAAAAAAATGTTAAGCGTACTCATTTCCTTATGCCTGATTTGCTTCCCATTCTTATTCAGGGGGGCTAGGATGAAGCAAAACTTAATTGTTTTCTTTTCAAAGGGAGTTCTGTCCACTCTAGTTGATACATATGTTGTGTCGGAGAAACGTGTTGCCTATCCAATTCGTCCTTTTCCAGGAGTGTTTAAGACCAACATTGTTTTTGATATGTTGTTTTTTCCATTGTTGAGTGTGATCTGGGTTAGACAAACGTATAATGACGGGTTATGGAAGATCCTTTGGAAAAGTTTGACTTGGAGTGTTCCTATGAGTATAACTCAATGGTTTCTTGTGAAATACACAAAGTTAATCCAATGGAAAAAGTGGTCGCCATTTCATACCTTTGGTTCTGTAAGTTTCACATTATTTATCATCAGAGGGCTTGTATCCGTAGTTAAAAGATTGGATCAACCTAAGAGTACTTAATATTAAAACGTCAACTAAAGGTTTGGTCATATGAAAAAGACTCAAAAACTAGAAGTGGTGTTATGGAGCATAGCATTTCCGGGCTTTGGGCAGCTGTTGAATGGTCATGTCATAAAAGGATTCTTATTTATTTTATTAGAATTTATCATTAATAGCATGAGTACATTTAATCTGTCTATCATGTATAGCTTTCTTGGCAGAATTTCGGAAGCTGAAGAAGTGATTCACTACCAATGGATCATGTTTTATCCATGTGTTTACATGTATGCGATGTATGATGCATACAAATTTTCAGATGGAGAAAATCCTCCGTTATCGTTTATTCCATTTGCCTTCGCTGCCTACTTTGTCACGGTTGGAATTATGTATTCCCCCCAACCATTCCTCTCCGTTCACTTTGGTCCGATTTGGCTGCCGATGCTTGCGCTGATTCCGGGACTGGCGGCAGGGTTTATCATTCGGGCAATTTTGTTGAGGTTTACCTCATTATAAATATCCGGTGCCCAATTATGGGGTCACCGGATATCATCCTAGCAGAATAGAGATTCAAATGTACTTTTCTCAGGGGTGGGAAATCAATGCATCATCATTTCATCAGCGATTTCCTCGCCGCTTAAGTCAGAAGGATAATAGGTTGGCCAGTTAACAACTTCCTCCAGCAACGCTTCCCGGTCTTCTCCCCAATACAAGTGATAGTGATGTGAATCGGTTGGGGCAATGCTGTGATCACTAAACTGGATGTAGTTTGGCATCTTTCCTTCCTCCTCATCAGCAAGCTTGAAGATATAGCGCACTCCACGGTTTCCCTTCTCATAGGTTAGAATTTCGTACCCGTCATAGGTATAGTGTCCAGACGATTTTTTTCCATCTTCATAGAAGGTGAACGTATCCCCATCAATCATGATGCGCTCGACGCCTGTTTTGTATCCGATTGTATAGTACTCTTTATACTCTTCGGCAGTCTTATCTCCGTCTTCGGCTTTGTGAGCAAATACTTCATCGAGGGTACCATCCAGTAAATAAGGGTAAACGGACTGCCAGTCACCTTCCCAGTCAGATAGCTCACGATCTTTCACTTGTTCATCTTCAAAGTAACCATCATAAATCTTCTGCGCTTCTTCATCTAATTTATGGCTATGGTCATGGTCGTGCTCTTCCGGTTCAATAGCAGGTGCATGTTCCAATGCTGTCTGCAACTGTGTCAGGTTATGTCTCATCAGTGTAAAATAGTCTTCATCCTTTTCAATATCTTCATCTGTCAGTACAGACAGGTTATGAAGTCTGAGTGTTTCTGCACCTATTTCATCCCTTACGACTCCAGCTATTTTCGTCGTGATGTTCTGTTCAAAAAAGACATGCTTTAATCCATATTCTTTAGCTGTCTCTACAATGGTCTGGAGTTCTTTCTGAGACGGTTCCTGTGTCGGGCTCAATCCGGAAACAGCAATCTGATGTACACCATACGCTTCTTCCCAATAGCCATAGGCGGCATGAGAGACGAGAAAGTGATTGCCTGGTGTTGCTTCCAGTTCAGTGGCAAACTCCTGATCAAGAGCTTCAAGGTCAGCCTTGAGTGTTTCAAAGTTTTCATTAAATAGTTTCTCTTCTTCAGGCTTCAATTCTACTAATACATTCTTAATGTTCTCTGCTAATTCAATGGAGCGGATTGGATCCAGCCATACGTGAGGATCATGATCTCCGTGGTCATGATCCTCTTCATGATCGTGGTCATGGGCTCCTTCATTGAGCTCAATCCCTTCAGCTGCTTCAACGACCTTCACATCTTCAGCCTCTACAGCCTCAGTGATTTTTTCGGCGTACGCCTCCATCCCCGCGCCATTCATAATGAATGCATCTGCTTCAGCAATGGCCATTACGTCTTTAGAAGTGGGCTCATAGGTATGAGAGTCCGATCCGGGAGGTAAAAGTGATTCAACTTCAGCTTCTTCACCAGCAATCCGTTCTGCAAAAAACTGAAGGGGATATACCGTAGTGAAAATTTTCACCGGTTCAGTTGAAGACGCTGCCTGTTCCGCACTGTTATTCTCATTTCCTTCTCCGCAACCAGCAAGAGAAAGAACAAATAATAAACTAAATAAAGCCACCCATTTTTTCCTCATATGTATCCTCCTTATTATTTCTAAACATAATATATCGTAATCGTTACGATTTGTAAATAGTAATTGTTACGATTTATTAGTGGTAGTAGATAGTAATGATCGCTTTTTTCCGTAAGCTCAGATAATCGATTATGGGGCCATAACTTTCCACTGAATGGTCTCGAAGTTCCTAAAGATGGACAAAATGGTTGTTGAAAATTCTCCTAACTTTCAACATTTTTTTGCAGGGAGTCGTCATATTCGCCGAATGTTTTTCATTGAAAATTCAAATACTTAGGTAATGGTAGATCAATCTTTAAAGGGTGGATTAATTGAATGAACAATTGCAACGACAAGAAGATCAGTAATTGGTGCGTGGTAAGTATGGCCTCGATTCCTTTGGTGATGACCTTGGGGAATTCCATGCTGATCCCTGTACTGCCCATTTTTGAAAAAGAGGTGGGGATCACTTCTTTTCAAACGAGTATGATTATTACAAGTTACTCCATTGCTTCGATCTTTCTGATTCCGGTGGCTGGATATCTGTCGGATCGCTTCGGAAGGAAGGTGGTCATCCTCCCCAGTTTACTCATTGCGTTATTGGGGGGATTGGTTGCTGGGTTCGCTTCATGGAAAATGGATGATCCCTTTACTTGGATCATCATCGGCCGTGTTCTGCAGGGGATTGGGGCAGCTGGTGCGGCTCCGATTATTTTACCGCTGGTGGGTGATCTGTATAAAGATGATGATAAGAAAACGAGTTCCTGTCTTGGATTGATTGAAACATCCAACACATTCGGCAAAGTGTTAAGTCCCATAATGGGGGCGATGTTTGCCGCTTATTTATGGTATCTTCCTTTTTTCTCTATTTCTGTTTTTAGTCTTATTTCAATTGTACTCGTCATCTTCTTCATTAAAGTTCCTAAGAAGAAAGAGAAGCCTGTCGCACTGAAAACATTCATCAAGAATACAAAGAAGATTTTTAAACAGGAAGGGAAATGGATCTTTACTGTTTTTCTCGTAGGGATCTATATCATGCTGGTCTTGTTTGCCGTCTTGTTTTTCCTATCTGATTCCCTGGAGAAAACACATGGACTGTATGGGGTGAAAAAAGGGTTTGTATTGGCCATTCCTTTACTGACTCTATGCATCGCTTCTTTTATTACAGGTAGAAAGATCAAAGGTGAGCTAAAGGTCATGAAGGTAATCATGACGGTGAGCTTGATTCTGATCAGTGTCAGTGTGTCATTGATAGGATTTGTCGACGAGCGATTGATTCTTCTTTTGTCTGTCTCAAGCTTCATGGGTCTCTCGATTGGTGCGTTGCTGCCTACAATGGATGCTCTGATTACCGAAAACATCGAGAAAGAGGAGCGGGGGACGATCTCTTCTTTCTACAGCTCATCCCGGTTCATCGGAGTGGCTGCCGGTCCCCCTCTGATGGCCTTGGTGATGAATTCTCTATTGAATGAGAGTTTTATCGGCGCAGGTATCTTAGGAATTGGGATGTTTCTGAGTGTGCTGTTTTTTATTCAATCTGAAAAATCCCCCACTTCTACTACAAATCAAGGAGGGTCAACATGAAACCATTAGACAGTGATTTTTCTGACACACATCTCCCTTTCTTTAGTGTGAAAAGTGGGACTGGGAGGGAAGTAGGTAAAGATCTTTATTATTGGACCAATCAGATTGTGAATGTCTGTTTCTACGGAATTCCGGGAAGCAGGGAGTGGGTGTTGATTGATTGTGGGATGCCTCACTCTAAGCAGAAGATCATGGAAGCGGCGGAAGAGCGGTTTGGCCATAGGGGTAAACCGCAAGCCATTGTGTTGACTCATGGCCATTTTGACCATGTCGGGTCCCTGGAGCCGCTCTTAGAGGAATGGGACGTTCCAGTTTATGCCCATGAACGGGAAATCCCTTATCTTAACGGCGAAAGGAACTATCCGAAAGGGGATCCTACTGTGGATGGCGGTTTGGTCAGTGAGTTGTCCCCATTTTATCCCCATCATGGAATCGATGTGTCCGATCGTCTTCACGTTCTTCCTGAAAGTGGTGAAGTCCCCTTTATGCAAGGATGGAAATGGGTTCATACACCTGGTCATACGCCAGGGCACATTTCCCTTTATAGGGAGTTGGATGGTGTATTAATCGTCGGGGACGCCTTTGTGACAGTGAAGCAGGAATCCCTGTACCGGGTTGTCCTTCAAACGAAAGAAATCAGCGGTCCGCCGAGGTATTTCACGATGGATTGGAAAGCGGCCAAAGAATCGGTCGCAACATTATCCAATTTGAATCCGAAAGTAGCTGTCACCGGACATGGAGAGGCGATGGCGGGGAAAGAGCTGGAAGGAGCTTTAAGAAAATTGGTTGAACAATTTGATGAGATCGCTTTACCGGCAAATCGGAAACGGCATTAACTTTTGGTTCGAATAATTTTATGCCTGTAGGGAAAATTAATCAGGCACAAACCTTTTTCCCTCTTCACCTGAAGAGGGTTTTTAGCGATAGAAGGGACAGATGTTAAATGGATTTGGATTGGATTTGGAAAGCCGTGCTTATCGTACTGGCAGGAACCTTATTATTAAGGGTGGCCGGCAGAAAGTCAATTTCCCAGATGACATTGGCACAGACGGTCATTATGATCGGAATCGGATCATTACTCATTCAACCGGTAGCCGGCAAGAATATCTGGACCACGATAGGTGTCGGGTTGACTCTTGTCCTTACCCTCATGGTAATGGAATATCTGCAGGTGAAATCCGATCGTGTCGAACAGTTTATCACCGGGAAATCCAAACTTCTTATGGAAAATGGCGTCATCAACGAAAAGAACTTTAAAAAGTTACGAATGACAGTCGATCAACTTGAAATGAAATTAAGACAGCAGGGAGTCAGTAAGCTTTCGGATGTGAAATGGGCGACACTTGAGCCGAATGGACAAGTCGGAGTGGAATTGATGCCCCAGGCAAAGCCGGTGACGATGAAAGATTTTGAAAAACTTCAGGCACAAGTACAGAGACTGATTAATATGCTCGATGTCCCACCTTCCACGACGAGGCCAGTCAGTCAGGAAGTGGGAGGGGAAGATATATTTAAAGAGATCAAACAGAACTCTTCCGTCAACACTCCCCCAAAACATCTTCAGTAGTAAGGAAATGGATAGAATCTCGATTGGAGGACGTTTATGAAAGCCGTCACATATCAAGGAAAGAAGTCCGTAGCCGTCAAGAAGGTAGAGGACCCGCGGATACAAGATCCACAAGACGTCATAGTCAACATCACATCAACGGCCATCTGTGGATCTGATTTACATCTGTACCAGGGGAACTTTCCACTCCCGATCGGATATGTCATTGGGCATGAGCCCATGGGAATCGTAGAGGAAGTCGGGAAAGATGTCACGAAAGTCAAAAAGGGGGATCGCGTCATCATCCCTTTCACGGTGGCTTGCGGGACTTGTGAATATTGTCATAACCATTTAGAAAGTCAATGCGATCATTCCAATCCCCATTATGACTCTGGGGGATTGTTCGGTTACTCGGAGAAATTCGGGAATTACCCCGGGGGACAAGCGGAATACTTACGAGTTCCATTCGGGAACTACACCCCTTTTTTAGTACCGGAGAATTGTGAACTGGAGGATGAACAGATCCTTTTATTATCTGATGTACTTCCCACGGCCTACTGGAGTGTGGAGAATGCCGGTGTGAAAAAAGGGGACACGGTCATTGTCCTCGGATGTGGTCCGGTCGGATTGATGGCTCAGCAGTTTGCCTGGAAAAAGGGTGCAGAGAGGGTCATCGCGGTCGATTATTTCGAGTATCGCTTACGTCACTCAAAGAAGATGAACCATACGGAAACCTTTGATTTCACCCAATACGATGATATGGGGGAAACGTTAAAAGAGTTGACAAAAGGCGGGGCGGATGTCGTGATCGATTGTGTCGGCATGGACGGGAAGAAGTCCCCACTTGAATATATGGAACAGAAATTGAAGCTTCAGGGTGGAACAATCGGTCCAATTCAAATCGCCACCAAGGCTGTCAGGAAGTGCGGGACTGTTCAATTGACCGGGGTATATGGCGGGCTTTACAACATGTTCCCCCTTGGGGCATTCTTTGCCCGTAATATTACCCTGAAGATGGGACAGGCGCCTGCGAGAGCGTATATGGCCCCCCTTTATGAACAAATCGTCAAAGGGGAAATCGACTCCACTTCCATCATCACACATATACTTAAGCTTGAGGAAGCGGCAAAAGGGTATCAACTATTTAATGAGAAAGAAGACGACTGCATCAAAGTCATCTTGAAGCCTTAACGTTAAGAAGGAGGAGGGATTCGTGTCCCTTCTTCTTTTTGTTCACGGGACACCCTGCATTTACATAAAGTGGAAGGGTGTTGTAAAAGAGAGAGATAGACAGAGGAGATGAGACTGTGTTTTATCATATTAAAGAGCTTCAGTATGAGGCTAAACCAAGCCGGCCAAACCCGGCTTATGCGAACCAGCTGCAAGAAATTCTAGGTGGACAATATGGAGAAATTTCTGTTATGATGCAATATTTATTCCAGGGATTCAACGGTCGGGCGGACAAGAAGTTCCGTGACCTGTGCCTGGATATCGGGACAGAGGAAATGGCCCATGTAGAGTTATTGGCCACTCTCATTGCCCGCCTGCTGGACGGTGCCCCCGTGTCTGAACAGGAAGCGATGTATAAGAGTAATCCGGTGCTCGGGGCAGTGATGGGTGGAATGAATCCACAGCATGTGATTGTGAGCGGGTTGGGTGCGATGCCGGTGGACAGTGTGGGAAATCGGTGGACAGCTTCTTATATCGGCGCCAGCGGGAACCTCCTGGCCGATTTCCGTGCCAACTTAACGGCAGAATCAATGGGCCGGTTACAGGCAGTGAGACTGTATGAACTGAGTGATGATCCGGGTGTCCGTGATACGCTTTCCTTCTTGATTGCCCGTGACACTGCTCATCAGAATCAATGGGCGGCAGCCATCGCAGAACTTGAAGAGCGTGAAGGGGATATTGTCGTACCGACGACGTTCCCGAGGGAGCTTGAGAAGCAGGCTGTTTCGTACGATCTTTATAACCTGTCCAGAGGGGAAGCGAGTGCCGAAGGACGATGGGCGAGCGGACCTAGCATGGACGGGAAAGCGAATTTCCAATACATCAGTGAACCTGGTCCATTCGGGTCGAAACCTAAACTGGCCCCTGCCCCTAAATATGTACATGATACCGTGCCGATGCCTCCAATGATGAAATAACCTGACTACTATTCCATTGATTCAAGAATTGAAAAAAAATTCTCAGGTTGACTTGAAATGACAAGCCAACATGAGAATCTTTCCAATTCAGTGATTACTCACAATGTTCATTTTTGTTTTTGTGAAGGGGTGGAGGGATCAACCATCCCTTTTCTTTGTTTAACTTAAGTACTTTAGCACCCATTAGGGCTTTTTGTATATGAAATTGGCCGAACATCATCGCCACATCTTCACGTATGCTTTGTCCCATGATTGTGCTGCATGCAACTAGGCCTGAAGCGATATTAGCTGATAACCCCGCTGCAACGGCAGGATCCGGCATGCGGGCACCAGTCGGAATATCATCCAGGCAGGCATGCGGAGGTTCTGGAGGTGTTGGAGGCAACCCAATCCCATTTTCCTTCAGAAGTTTTTCTACTTGCTTGATTTCTTCTTGCCCACCCTCGATGCTGTCCTTCAGTAATTTCTTAAGATCATCATCTCCGGCATGGTTAAGCTGCATCTGATATCCTGCCACAGTGGCTTTAGCCGTCAACAGATAGTTCCAAGTTCCAAATACTTCACCATAATGCAATGGCTCTTCTTGTGGATTTCCACTTAAAATACCCATAATCATCCTCCTTATCATAATGTGCCACCTTTCAAAGTGAATGTTTAAGCACAAAAGTATTTTTCCACTAAGCACTTGGAAGTATGTATTTGTTTTTTACATTTATTGTATATGTAAACATTTGGTGTGGGTTTGGCTTATGACCACCAAGTCTGGGTATTCGATACGAATGCTCAATTAATTGAAAAATGGACCAATAATTCAAATTCAGGTTTAATAAATTCTAAATGGGATTAATTATTTCTGATCCGGGTCGAAAGTAGGCCAATCGGGATCGATTCTTAAAGGATAATCACTTGATGGGCGAACTCTCTACTATTATTAGAGCCAATTAGTAAACTCAAGACTTGAATCAGGAAAAATATAAAGGTTGCATCTGCTTTGCTATTGCCTAAGGGTATCACGGGGACGGTTCTTACGCCTCCGAGCAAGAGAGCCGTCCCTGTGTTTTATAAGATTATTGATAGTTAATAATCGCAGGGCTGGGTTCCATCTTCAACACATCTTCCGGCTCCAAAACCGGCACATCCTTATCATAAAAGATCTTGAATGCCCCATACTGTTTCGGTTCATCACGTATGTATTTCCCGTACAGGGCCTGCTTGTCCGCGGATGCTCCCCAGCCGTCAAAGTTTATGGCGACTTCGACGTTGTCTGTCGGTTGGATCACCTCTTTATTTGTCAGTACGTCACCGGTGAATTGGTGGACGAGTACGAATTTATCCGGGAGGTCGTTCTTTTCCGTAAGTTCCGATACATACTCGACTGCCTTCTGGATTTCCTTTCCATCCACTTGCCCTAGATCCTCTCCGGGTTTCTCCCCTTCAGCTACGTGGAATTCCGTATCGATCGCCAGGTGAACATGCGGGTGCTTGAGCCACTTCTCGATCATTTTCACCTGCTCCATAACGGTGTCCGTTCCGAGCTGAACATCGAGCAGCACCAGTGCGTCATGCTTCTCGGCAAGCTCCACATACCTTTCAATATTTTCTTCGGATGTCATTCGCACATAGTCTCCATCAGGACCCGGTTCACTCTGGGCCATTGTCGTAATCAACTCGATCGTCGGGACCGCCGGACGGTCGGGATCAGCGTCTGAATAGGCCTGCGTCTGTTCCTTTAGCTTCTTCATGTACTCCTCAGGCTCCAACTCGCCCAGAATCCCCATATTTTCAGAATCTGGCGTTCCATAATAGGCAACCAATCGATGATCCTTTAATGGTCCATCGGATGGATCTTTCACCCCTTTTGCCAGCGTTTCACCCGCAGGGACCGAACGCTCGGGATTTCCACCCAGCGCCGCTTGCATATCAGGAATTTCCTGCTGTTCCATATCTGATAAGCTTTCCTTCAAAGACACAGCATTTTCAGACGGTTCCAACGGTTTGAAGGGCTGTTCGGTCTCCTTCGGTTCTTCGTTTTCCGTTTTTTCCGTGTTTGATTCGTCCCGTTCGGAAGTCGGCGCTTTCTTCTCACTTTCCTCTGTGGCCGAAGGATCGGCGCAGGCTCCCAGTATTAGTACTCCTGCTGCAAGTAGCAGCAATATTTTTTTCATTGCCTCACACATCCTTTTTATATAGAAGAATATGGAGGACTTTAACACATTTTCCTCTACATGAAACCTATGTAAACAAATTGATAGAAACTCTTAATCCAAACGTTAAAGCTTATGAGGGAAGCGCTGAGAACAAGGCTTTTATAAAAAATATTCTGATAGTAAACAAGGGAATATTTGGTACAATTAAAGCAGAGGGGGCCAAATGGACAAACCCCATGGCTCCATTTATCGCAAGCGCTTTTGAGAGAAGAGGTCGTACCAGAACCATAGGGCTTTGAAAATGAGAAATTAAGGGGGACTATCAATGATCAATTACGATGGACGCACGTTTGTATCCATTGAAAATACGACGAACGGTGAAGTTTCTTCAAAAACAGTTTTTGAATATAAGCAAGATGGAGATATCCTTTCAGCAACATATAGTGGCGGAGACATTATGAAAGGAACCCTGATTGGCATCGTGAAAGAGGATGGTGGCTTAACGTTTAGATACAACCATGTAAACGTTCATAATGATATAAGGGGAGGTCAATGTACTTCTGTTCCTGAAATTCTACCGGATGGCCGAATAAGACTGCATGAAAGCTGGAGATGGATGGATCGTGACCAAAGTGAAGGGGAATCGATCGTTGAGGAAGTCATATAATTAGTAGTAGTTGAATTCAGCGTTTTTTCAAATCATGGGTCGAGGTGAGGGATATGGGGACATATGAGCTAAAGCTTATTAACAATCTGTTAGATGTTGATTTAGCTCATTTAGTAGAGCATAGCAAAGAAGAGGGTTTTCGTTTTGTAGAAAGATTAGTGAATGATTATAGAAATGGAAATAACACGTTCAACCGTGCAGGAGAAGGTATATTCGGCGTGTTTAATGAAAATGGCATCCTGGTTGCTATAGGCGGATTAAACAAGGATCCTTTTTCAACTGGTGAATGCATTGGCAGGATGAGAAGATTTTATGTCAGCAAAGAGTTTAGAAGAAGTGGTGTAGGAAACATGCTGGTGCAAAGGATCATAGACGAAGCAAGAAACCATTATGATACATTGGTGCTTCATACAGACACAGAACAGGGGGATGCATTTTATCGGGCGATTGGGTTTTCAAAGGGGGAGCTTTATTCGAGGTCGAGTCATTATTTGAGCTTAGGGTAGCATGGGGACGGACCCGGAGGCAGCTTTTTGGTATATATAATCCTTAAAAACATAAGGAACAGATTATAGGCACGATTATGGATAAGCTGAATTTTCAACTGAAAGGTGCATAAGAAAGGTCTACCACTTAAAAATCGGGAGAGTGTTCCTATGTTCAACAACTTTCATTTTGAAACGATTTATCGTGAACGGGATGATCGCACCCCTCTAGTGGTAATGATGTGTGGTGTGGCTGGCTCCGGTAAAACGACATTCTCGCAGCACTTAGAGAAGAACGGCTTTGTGCGTCTTTCAATTGATGAAGAAATATGGGCGACTCATGGTCGTTATGGGATTGATTTCCCTATGGAAAAGATGGAGGAATACAAGAAAGTGGCAGAAAGTAAATTGCGCAATGAATTAGTAAAGCTCATTCACGATAAACAACAGGTGGTCATCGACTTCAGTTTTTGGGACCGTGGAAGAAGGGATCGATACAAACAATTAATAGAAAAGTCAGGTGGGAAATGGAAACTGATTTATTTAAAGGTCCATCCTGATGATTTACTTGAAAGGCTTACAATACGGAACAAGCGCTTTGATGCGAATGCGTTCCCGATTTCGGAAGGACTGTTGACTTCCTATTTGAATGGTTTTGAAATTCCTGAGGGGGAAGGGGAGATTGTGGTTGGGAATTAGAGTTACTTTTAACTGGCCAGGGAGAGGGGACAAGGTATCAGTCCCCATGGTTCCGTGTTTCTAGTCGGTCATATACTCATTCACCAACTCATAACATCTATCCTTCGTCGACTCATATAAAGAGATGTACCACGCCACATTTTCAAACGTCCCGCCTTCATACTTCAGTCTTTCTTTCTCGGCTTTCGTTTCTTTCTGTTCGATCCATCTTAACTGTTCCGCTTGTAATTCCTTCATGACCTCTGGAGACAGCTCTTTTTTCAGCAGGGTGTAGATCTCATTCAATGCATCATCAAACTTTTCGTAGGATACTCCATAATAGTTTTTCATCGCGTTTGTGACACCTTTATCTGAATCCTTCTTTTCTGGCATGGCATCAAGTTCTTTTTGGATGTTGTCCAGTTTGTTCAGAAATTCTGTTCTTCCCTCTATTTTTGTTTTGGGAGTATGATCTTCCATTAATATCTTCCGATTGATTCTCCTCGTTGTTATCGGCTTCCATTGTGCTTTCTGAAGAAGAATCATCTGTACTTGCTGGTATCGTATCAGATCCAGACTGATTAGAAGTATCCTCTTCAGGTGCATCGCTACATGCAGACATGAAGACGAATAACATAGTTAATAAGGCTGCCACGGTAAACATTTTTGGGTTCTTCATTTTTACAGCTCCAATTCCTTATTGAAAATAGATTATTTGGTTTATTTTAACATATTTGAAATATCCTATTAACCTGTTAGGGTCCGCTTATTCGTTGCCTCCATGGTTCCTCTTTCATTAACCCCTTCTTAAAACATTTGTGATACAATTTTCGCAAGAAGGCTGTTTCAGGAACCTCGGTACCTGTCCCCATTGCCCGGAAGGAGGTAGAGTGTGATGGAACGTGTAGTTTGTGAGAAAAGGTCCTATTCAAAAGAGTTTCATTCTCATCAGCATGAGTTTGGTCAGTTTCTTTTTCCTTTACAAGGTTCCCTGGATATCCAAACGAAGTGGCAAGAACTTCATCTTGATCCGGACCATTGTTTTTATCTGCCTCCAATGTCTGATCATCAATACAGGTCGATGGACCGGAATGAGTTTTTGATTCTGGATATCCCCCTGAACTATTTACCGGGGGATACAGGAAGCATGTATATGCAGCTTGATGAGCAGTGGGTTTCTATCCGGTATTTACTGTTGGAGGAAGCGGGGAACCCGGAAAATAGGATGTCGTTGATAAGCTTGGCCAGGTATGTGACGACCAAGCTTCAACAATCTTCTTCCCCTTCAATTGACTATATTCATAGACATTTCATGGAACCGATCAGGTTAGAGACATTGGCGGAATTGGAACATTACCATCCGTCCTATTATTCGGCGTGGTTCAAGAAAAAACATGGTAAGAGCCCGAAAGCGTATATATCGGAACTACGTTTGAAAGAAGCTGATCATCTGCTGCTATCAACAGAATGGTCAATGTCCCGGATCAGTGAGGAGTTGGGCTTTGAGAATTCTTCTTCCTTCACGAGATGGTTTGTAAGACATAGGGGGATATCCCCGCAGCAATATAGAATCCTTAAAAAGGGATAAAAGGATATCAAACTTGGTAAAGAGATTTCTAAGTGGATTCTCTATCCTAAGTTTAGATACTCCTTTTATCTTTTTTTATTGAGGTGAGCAGAATGAAGGGTCCTTTATTGATCTTAATTGCCGGCATCCTCTGGGGAACCACGGGTACAACCCAGGCATTCGCACCGGAGTCGGCACATCCGATCGCCATCGGTGCTGCCCGCTTAGCAGTCGGGGGGCTGTTTTTGATGGGAATTGTCCTTGCGACTGGCAAGTTGAACGTGACCAATTGGCCGGTAAAGCGAGTGGTGTTGGCTTCTCTGAGTATGGCATTCTATCAGCCGCTGTTTTTCACGGCCGTCACCCGGACCGGGGTGGCAATCGGAACGGTTGTAGCCATTGGGAGCGCACCTATCTTATCGGGGGTCATTGAATGGCTCGTTTTAAAAAAACGTCCGGATTCCATTTGGTGGTGTTCCACATTCCTATCCATCTTAGGGTGCCTGCTGCTGTTTATCAATAACGAGTCCGTACATGTCGATTCCATGGGACTAATCATGGCTCTGGGAGCCGGGCTATCTTTTGCCATTTACACACTTGTCAGCCGGGAGCTGGTTGAAAACCGCTCGGCATTATCAGTGGTTGCCGTTGTATTTACATCGAGTGCTGTTTGTTTATCCCCTTTTTTACTCCTGTATGATATGTCTTGGATTTGGAGTATTCGAGGTGCAGGGGTAAGCCTTCATCTTGGGATCATGGCAACCGGGATCGCCTACTTATTGTTTGCCAGAGGGCTTATCCATGTTTCTTCTTCAACCGCCGTTTCCCTTGCGTTGGCGGAGCCGCTGACGGCAGCGCTTTTGGGAGTTTTCATCGTGGGTGAATACTTGAGTGTCGTTTCTTGGATGGGGGTTATGCTGTTGATGCTGGGGATCGGAATCCTTGTATGGTCGTCTAAGGGTTCCGGTGTTGGAAAAGAAGGTGGGGGAATTAATGAAAAATGGAGACAGGTGTAGTTGCCGATTATAGAGTATGCGTTTAAATGATCGTTTACTATAGATGGATTCTTGATTGAGAGTTTTAGCGTTGATCTCTACCGGTTGATGATACTTTGAAGTGACATCTATTTTACAAGAGTGGCTTTAATAGCATAGTGGGGCCTGACCCGCGGCACGTTGAAGGTTGAACGTGCCGGGGCAGGCCTTTTTGTTTTATTAAAGTACTCCTTGAATATAAAAAACTTCCCACGCTGTACATAGATTGTTAATAGTTTCGTAACATTTACCCTCTAAGATGAAATCAACAGCAAAGTTCAACCGAGCAAAATCAATCGAGGAGGAAATAAAATGTTAGAACATAATCAAAATGAAGAAATGAAACATATAGAATCAGACAATATGGAATCCGTGAAGAAAGAAGAAATGCAACGAAGCCCGAAGCCGAAGAAGCCTTTTAAAGGGCGGGGGTTTCTAAACACGGTAGGTGCCGGGATCATCGGTTCGGTCCTGACACTGACGGTATTGCCTCAAACCGACTATTATCAGAACCTGGCTCAGCCGGGCATCGAACAATCGGCAGGGGACAACGGCAAGGTGGAGTCTTCGGGTGATTCGGAGATCAATCCTACAACGGTATCAACGGGTAGCGGCGATGTGGCGAATATTGTGGAAGATGCCTCTGAATCGATTGTCGGAATCGTCAATTATCAACAGCAGAATGGCATGGGTGCATCTCAAGAAGCTCAAGCAGGGACAGGTTCAGGCGTTCTCTTCAAGAAGGAGGGGGACAGTGCGTATATCATCACCAACAACCATGTCATTGAAGGGGCATCCAAGATTGAAGTGTCTCTCTATGATGGCCAGAAGACCGATGCGGAGCTGATTGGGGCAGATCCACTGACGGACCTTGCCGTATTGAAGATCGATGGGAAATATACAGACAACCTGTTGGAAGTGGGAGATTCCAGTGCATTGCGCGCCGGTGAACAGGTGATCGCGATCGGGAACCCTCTCGGACTCGATTTATCAAGGACGGTGACACAAGGAATTGTCAGTGCCGTTGATCGTACGATTCCAGTACAGACATCTAAAGGTGAATCTGAATTGAATGTCATTCAAACAGACGCGGCGATCAATCCGGGTAACAGCGGAGGGGCACTTCTGAATTCAAAAGGTGAATTGATCGGGATCAACAGTGCGAAGATCTCGAACTCCGGTGTGGAAGGCCTTGGGTTTGCCATTCCAAGTAAGGATTTCCTGCCGGTCGTAAGTGAAATCATCAAAACGGGGAAAGTGGAACGCCCGTATATTGGAATCGGAATGACGAATCTTTCTGATGTTCCACGCAACTACTTGGGGAATTTGCCTAAGGAAGTGGAGTCGGGTGTGATTGTCGCCAATATTGATGACACATCAGCGGCAGCAGAAGCCGGGATCAAAGAGGGCGATGTCATTACGGAGCTGAATGGAAAAGCAGTAGCGGATGTGGCCGATTTGAGAAGGCAGTTGTACGCTGACCTGAAGGTGGGAGATCAGATTGATTTGACCATTTTCCGGGGTGGAGAAGAAATAACGATCAGTTTAACTTTGACTAGTAATGCGATGGTTAATTAATCGATAGGGTGTGTGGTGCCTGGTACAGATGGAGTGATTTGTACCAGGTACAGATGGAGTGAATTGTACCAGGCGCAGATGGAGTGATTTGTACCAGGTACAGATGGAGTGATTTGTACCAGGTACAGATGGAGTGATTTGTACCAGGTACAGATCGGTTGATTTGTACCAGGCACAAATGGGTTGATTTGTACCAGGCACAGACCGGGTGATTTGTACCAGGTACAAACCGTCCAAATTGTACCAGGCACCAGAAACCGGGCACCAGAAACAACAACTGAACCAAATACAAACAATTGAAGATAAAGGAGTACGGGTGAGTGGATAAAAAAAAGCGTTCGATCACGTTATGGAGTGTCATAGGGGGCATTGTCGTCGTCGGCACGATGCTTGTTATGTTTGGCTTTTCGAAGGGTGAAGTGGTGGCGAAGGTGGGAAGTAAGTCGATCAGTAAAGAAGACTTGTATACGACGCTTGTGGATCAGTATGGTGAAGCGGCCCTGGATACACTGATTGCCGAGAAGATTGTGGAGCTTGAGAGTGACAAGAAGGCAATCACAGTCAAGGACAGTGAGATCGATGAGGAACTGGAGTCAATGAAAGATTCGTATGGGGGAGAAGAGGCATTCAATGAGGCATTGGCCTCGAGCGGAGTGAGTCTTAAGAGTGTCAAAAAGAATGTCGAATCGTTTTTGTTAACGGAAAAATTGTTGAAGGACAGAATCTCAATTAAGGATGATGAGATTAAAGAATATTTTGAAGCGAATAAAGACTCGTTTGCCGAGGAAGAGCAGGTAGAGGCAAGCCATATTCTTGTAGAGGATGAGGAAACGGCCAAGGAAGTGAAGGACAAGCTTGATGACGGAGGGGATTTCGCTGAGCTTGCGAAAGAATACTCCACTGATACGTCCAACGCTGAATCAGGCGGAGAGCTAGGGTTTTTTGCAAAAGGTGAAATGGTGACAGAATTTGATGATAAAGCGTTTGCCATGAAGAAGGGTGAAATCAGTGAGCCTGTTAGAACGGAATTTGGCTATCATATCATCAAGTTGACGGACAAAAAAGACGCGAAGGAAGCGGTTCTCGACGATCATAAAGAGGAAATAAAGGATATTCTGTTTGATCAGGCACTTCAAACGGAGTATGGCACCTGGCTTGAGGAACAAAAAGAGGAGTACCAAATCGAAAATTTATTGAAAAGTTCATGATCCGGCAACTATTTGTTCATGATTTGGTCATAACTTCTGGAGAAAATGACAGGGCAGGGGATCGAATCCCGACTTCATCGTCAGCTACATAGATGGGTTCGATACCTGTAACACATTAAAGGAGGAAATAAAAATGAATAAGAAAACCCTAACGTATGTACTGACAGGTGCCTTATCTGTCGGGATCCTGGGGGCTCTTCCAGCCTTTGCTGCCGAGGAGGACACAGCGAAGACGAATGACTCGGCTGTTGTAAGCGAAGAGACCAAGCCGGCATTTGGCGGACATCGCGGCGGTGGAAACGGGATGTTCCATCTGAATGAGGAACAGTTGAAGGAAAAAGCAGAAGAACTTGGAATCGACACCACTGATAAGGATACCCGGGAACTCGCGAAAGAGATCATGGATGCTGAACTCGAAAAAAGAGCAAAAGAATTGGGTATTGAAACAGAAGGAAAGGATCACCATGCCGTCATGGATGAAATTCGTCAGGCGGAACTAAACGAAAAAGCGAAAGAGCTGGGGATTGCAACAGACGGAAAAGACCAGGAAGAGCTCTCTCAAGAGGTAAGGGAAGCGCTGGTAAAACAGAAAGCGAAAGAACTTGGAGTGGAAACCGAGGGCAAGGACCTGGATGAGCTTTCTGATGAAGTAAGGGAAGCAGCACTTCTGAAGCAGGCAAAAGACCTTGGAATTGAGACAGAAGGAAAAGACCATCATGAATTGAAACAAGAAATTTTCGAAGCTTCCATTTTAAAAGCAGCTAAAGAACTGGGCGTTGAAACAGAAGGTAAGACGTCGAAAGAACTGATGGAAGAAATCATGACCGATCATGCCGACGAAGCGAAGAAACTGGATTTTTTCCCTTTTAATAAAGAAGAAGGCTTCTTTTTCCTAAAGGGCGGCAAGGGCCATCACGGTGGTCCGGGTCATGGAAAAGGTCCTCATGGATCGGTGCATGAGGCAGAACAGAGTGAGGAACCAGCAGCCGAATCCCAAAGTGCCACATTATAAGGATGGAAATCCCCGCCAGGTGAGCGGGGTTTTTCGTTATGAGGAAATAATTAGAACCGAGGGGTAAAAACGACTATAATTTAAATAGAAAGAAGTCGGGAAAGGAGCGATGTTGATGAACGTGCTGGTAGTAGAAGACAATAAGAGTGTCACGTCGATGCTTGAGATGTTTTTTATAAAAGAAGGCATACAAGGAGAGTTTGTCCACGACGGGGCTGAAGGGTACCGGCGTTATAAAGAAGGGATTTGGGATCTTGTCATCCTGGACTGGATGCTGCCGGGGATGGACGGGGTCACCATTTGCAGGAAAATCAGGGAGGAAGGGTCACAGGTCCCGGTCATCATGCTGACGGCGAAAGACAGTGAATCGGATCAGGTGCTCGGGCTCGAACTCGGTGCCGACGATTATGTGACCAAGCCCTTCTCACCCCTTGCTCTGATGGCAAGGATACGTGCTGTCTCGCGGCGGTATCAAGGAGAGAAAAACAACGGGACAGGAACTCAGGATGTTTCGACGGCAGACTTCCAAATCAGTAAGGAAACACGTGAAGTCCTTCTGAAAGGCGTTCCCCTTACCAATCTGACGCCAAAGGAATTTGAATTGCTCTATTACCTTTCACGGCATCCCCGTCAAGTGTTCTCGAGGGAACAGCTTCTCGAACGCGTATGGGGGTATGATTTCTACGGGGACGAACGGACGGTCGATGTACATATCAAGCGGCTTCGCAACAAAATCGGCAGCAAGGAACAGCCGTACCTGCATACGGTCTGGGGAGTAGGGTATAAATTCGATGAGACGGCGGCCGGGGATGAAATTTAGATATCTTTATCAGCTGCTTCTCAGCCATACAAGCGTACTCATAATCGCCTTCATGATCCTCGGCCTCCTGTTTTCCCAGTATGTCGAAAATCTTGTCTACGAGAATAAGGTCACGGAACTGAGGTCGTATGGGGAGAAAATTTTATCAGACCTTGAAAGACCAAGCCCGAGAAGACCTCTTTATCTGGAGGAATACAGCAACTTGCTTCATGCCCGGAACATCGATGTGATCACGTTCAATCGCCAAGGAGAGGTATCATTCTCCAGGGGAGGGGTGTACCCGCGGATCGAGCTCTCCAAAGAAGAGTGGCAAAAAATCGAACGGGGTGAAACCGTCCCGCTGAAAAAAGATTTCGGACGTTTTGACCAGGCTGTATCCCTCGTCATCATGCCAAGGATCATCAATGATCAGCTGGCTGGCGGACTGATCTTAATTTCACCGATCAGCGGCTCGAGGGAAATGCTGAGTGAAATCAATCGATATCTCCTGTATATCGTCCTCCTGTCACTGGCGATTTCTCTCTTGATCAGCTTGTTCTTATCAAAGCTCCATGTGAAAAGAATTCAGCGGATCAGGGATGCCACTTCCCGTGTGTCATCCGGTCATTACGATGTTCACGTCCCAAGCTCCAACTTCGATGAAATCGGCGATCTTGCTGAAGACTTTAATAATATGGTCACGAAACTCCGGGCATCCAAAGAGGAAATCGACAGCCTCGAGAACCGGAGAAGGCAGTTCATGGCGGATGTGTCACATGAGCTGAGAACACCGCTGACCACGATTCGCGGTGTCATTGAGGGAATCAGGAACGACATGATCCCCGAAGAACAGAAAGAGAAAAGCTTCGGTCTCGTCAGCGAGGAAACGAGGCGGTTGATCAGACTTGTGAACGAAAACCTGGACTATGAAAAAATCCGCGCAAACCAGGTAGCGATCACGAAAGTCACCTTACCATTACTGGATGTTTTCGAAGTCATCAAGGAACAGCTCGACCTGCAG
Source organism: Rossellomorea sp. y25 (assembly GCF_038049935.1). Lineage (NCBI taxonomy): Bacteria > Bacillati > Bacillota > Bacilli > Caryophanales > Bacillaceae > Rossellomorea > Rossellomorea sp. y25. Next base: position 961,506 of record NZ_CP145886.1, read on the forward strand.
GCTGAAGAAAAGGGGAACGAAATCAATATCCTTGCAGATCCTGATGCAATAATACACGCTGACTATGACCGGCTCATTCAAATATTGATCAACATTACGAAAAACAGCATCCAATTCACCTCTGGAGGAACGATCACGTTAAGCGGCTCCACTTCCGGGACAGAAACCGTCATCGAAATCGAAGACACAGGAATCGGCATGGATCCCGAAGAAATCCGATCGATTTGGCGCAGGTTTTATAAAGCGGACCTGTCCAGGACGAATAATCCATACGGTGAATTCGGTATCGGACTCTCCATCGTGAAGCAATTGGTGCTCATGCATGAGGGGACGATTGATGTTTTCAGTGAGAAAGGCAATGGTACGAAGTTTGTGATTCGGTTGCCGTTGTAGGTAGGGTATTTGTTTCAACTAACGCTTTAAATATGCCTGCCCCCAGGTAATGGAGGGCAGGCTTAATTATTATAAAAATATATTACAGATATATAATATCCACAATTGACTCAAAAAAATATCAATCTACGGTATTTTGTGACCGTTCTACTGAAAACAGCCAAATAATTTTTTTGTCGTATACTCCTCCTTGAGTTTAGAAAATCTCTTCAAATAAAGCTGCATTGACTCCTATTGCTGTTTTGCTGCCTGCAGCGGCTGCGATAATTAATTGAGAGGGGGCAATGATGGAGGTGTCGCCACATGCAAACAACCCTTCCACATTGGTGTGGCCGGTTGCATCCGTGATAATTGCGCCTTGATCAGTGAATTCACACCCCAGTTCTTCCCCGATGGTAGATGCTTGCTCCATTTCCGGTACAACGAACCCTCCTTCTCGCCGGACTGTGATTCCATCCTCAAACGAGATCTTTTTCAAATAACCATCCTCACCAATAAGGGAAGAAATCTTCTGTTCATACACGCTTATCCCTTTGTTTTCAAGAATCGTCTTGTCATTTATGGATAGTACCTTGTTTCCATTTGTACACACAATCAGGTCGCTGGACCAGTTGTAAACAACCTTTGTCATATGAAAAGCCCTCGTATTTTCTGCAATGACAGCCAGCGGACGGTCCCTCAACTCCCATCCATCACAAAAAGGACAGCTAAAAACAGAAGTTCCATAATACTGCTTGAGGCTGTTTATTTCAGGGAACGTTTCCTTAAGTCCAGTAGCTAAGATTACTTTCTTGGCATGATAAACATCCCCGGCCTCTGTTTCAATTGTGAATCGCTGGTGATCCTTCGTGACCTTTCCTACTCGCTGTTCTATGATTGTAACGTCCGGATAGTTTCCGAGTTCTGCACGGGCAATTCGTCTTAACTCTGAGGGATTTATTCCATCCCTGGTGATAAACCCATGTGACTCCTTGGTAACGGAGTTTCTTGGTTTGTCATCATCAAATAAAACCGTTTTTCGCCGGGATCTGCCAAGGACCAAGGAAGCGTTCAGCCCGGCTGGACCTCCCCCGATTACAGCACAATCTAACATGATTTCATCAGCTCCTTAAATTGAGTTTTCTTTCCTGGATTTTTCATCGATCTCTTTGGCAATATCGATGAGAAATCTGTTCGCCAGATCGTCTTTCATGTTTTGCTCAGCCTCGATCATCACATTCTCGATCAGGCAGCCCTCACGATGATCCATGGAGCAATAAAATAAATTAGATTCTCCTTCAATAGTCTTTATGACATCGAGGAACGAAATCTCATCATTCTTCTTTGACACCTTATATCCTCCATTAACCCCCGGTGTCGATTCAACCAAACCGCCTTTTGCAAGTTTGGTCAGTATTTTCGAAAGGTAGGTCGGTGAAAGATCTTGCATTTCTGCCAAACTTTGAACCCCGATCGTACTTCCTTTCGGTACCGTTAGTAAATGCACCATTGTGTGTAATGCGTAATTTGTGGCTTTTGAGTATTTCATGATTTCTTCCTTTCTGAGTTATTGAAGATATTAAAGACTCTTTTTATCTATGATTAAATCAAGGATATCTCACTGTTGTGGATATGTCAATGTGGGAGATTGTGAAGGTTGTATTGAGGCGGTTTTATTAAGTGGTGTGAAGAAGAACAGGTAGATGATCTGGAAGATTAGTGGAAATGGTTGTTTGAGAATTCCAGCGTGTTAAAAGGATAAGTGCAACAAGGGAAATTAAAAAACCGCATGGACTCCAACAATCCATGCGATTTTCATATATTGTAAGATTAGTTCATCTCTTCAAGGAACGCTTTATTAAACACATCCAGAAGATATTCCAGTGTGATTGGATCACTATACGTAATCGCTTTTGTATCTAATTCTATGACTCTATTGTTTTTAACAGCAGGGATATTCTTCCATGTCTGTGTTTCCATAAATGAACCGTCACCGTCCTGGTTTTTACTAAGGACGATATAATCTCCTGCAAACTCTGGAAGGACTTCAGTGCTTAGGGCATAGTAGCCTGGTCCTAATGCATTTTCTTTCACTTTTTCAGGCATTTCCAGTTTCATTGTTTGATATAATAATTCGGTGCCCCGCGCCCAGTTGTTCCCGAATACATAAGCCGATTTCGTATCGTATTCAAAGACTGATACAGTGGCATCCTCACCGATCTTTTCTTTAATCTCTTTCCCTGCTTCATCTGCACGGGTAGTGAAATCTTCAACCCAATTTTTTGCTTCCTGCTCTTTATTGAGTAGCTTACCGATTTCGATTTGCTGTTCCAGGTAATCCAATTTCCCCCACGTATATGCAACTGTAGGAGCGATTTCACTCATCTTATCAATATTTTTCGAGTGTGAGCCCACGATGATAAGGTCTGGCTCCAGCTCAACGATTTTCTCGATGTTTTCCTCTGATACCACTTCAATTCCCTCCAGTTTCTCTTGAAACAGGGGATTCATATTCGTCCATTCATCGACCCCGACAATTTCACCATCCAAGGCAAGTACGTTTGGAGCGTTCGAAAGCGCCACAATACGGGTAGGATTTGCCGGTACCTCAACAGGGCCGGTTTCTGATTGATATGTAATGGTTTCTGATGCTGATTTCTGATTAGCATTCTCTTCCTTTTGTTCAGTCTTTGCCGTCTCGGTGCTGCCACAAGCATGAAGAATGAAGATTGCCATGAGCAGGAAGGGGATGAGTATTTTTTTCAATTTGTTTTCCTACTTTCTAATTAATATTGATAATCATTCTCAATGATGTTTTAAATATACTAATGATGATTATGGTTGTCAATAAAATTTTACATTGGTTCAAAAGTTTGGATAATTGGAAATTATAGTGATTTTTTTTGTATACGAAGGGTGCTTTAAAGACAGGGGGGCGTTCTTTAAATTGAACAGTGGTGGGTCAGGTTCCCATACCTTTATGGGTCATCTACAGGTGGAAATATGGTTTGTGAAACTAGTAAACGAATAATATGATCAAAGGTATATGATGGGGACCTGCCCCCTTGGGATAATTCTCTAACGTGCCGGGGCAGGCCCTGATTTATAACGGGGACAAGGGACCTGTCCCCGTGGCTTTCGCTCTCTGTCGAAAAACATTAAGTCGGGACTTATTAATGATGAAACAAATTCCATCCATTTCCGTTATAATAGTTATTGATGAGTGATTTTTGTTAATATTAAAAAAATAATCGAAAGTAGGGAAGCAATGGCGATGAATCATTCTGATTTGCTGACTGGTTTACTGTTGAACCTTCTTGTCATTTTGATCGTTATTCTACTTTTAAACTTTAATTATCTTTCTAGAAATAAAGTACATAAGCTTCACATTCAACCACTTTCGATCTATTTGGCCAGTTCACTTCTCTTGTTGCTTAGTCTGGCTTTGTCCGTTCAATTTGAAGATGGATTTGTCTATGATTTGCGGTTCATCCCTTTTCTATTAGGGGGGATATACGGTGGGAAGCGGGTCTTACCTTGGCTTGCTGTCACGATGATTGCGATCCGTGCTCCGATGATGGGTCCGGGATTAGTGGTTACGGTGATCATGGCGATTGTCTTCACGTTTGTGATTTTGTATATGCGTCCGATATGGGAGAACAAAGCATGGAAGACGAGGGTATACTGGTATACGTTGATGTCGTTCGGTTACTCGGTTCTTTCTTTATGGATCCCGTCAATGATCTTTGATTTCGATTATTCGAGCTCGTTCCTGGTCTATACGGCTGTCCTGAGCGGCTCTACATTCTTTGTCTTTTACTTATGTGAAATCATCCGAAAGATTTATACTCTTCAGTTGGAAGCGATTAAATATGAGAAAATGCAGGTGGTCAGTCACTTGGCAGCCAGCATGAGTCATGAAGTACGGAATCCTTTGACAACGGTAAAGGGATTTCTTCAGCTGATTAATGAAGATCCTTCCAATGTAAGCACCAATAGCGAACTGTCCAAGGTGGCCGTCAGTGAAATCGACCGTGCCACAGAGGTGATCAACCAATACTTGAACTTTGCCAGGCCTCACCCGGAGCTTGAGATGGAAGTGGGGATCCGGAATGAGATCAACCGTTCGAAGGAGATCATCATGCCCCTTGCTGTCAAAAAAGGGATCATCTTAAAGGCAAGCATCCTTCATCACCTTTCAATCAAAGGCGATCCCAACAAGCTGCAACAGGTTCTCATCAACGTCATGAAAAACGGCCTTGAAGCAATGGAAACGGGTGGTACGCTGCGAATCTTTAGCTATCAAGAAGGAGACAAAGTGTTCATTGTCATTAATGATACAGGAGTCGGGATGACCAAGGAACAACTCATGCGCCTAGGGGAACCCTACTTCTCCATGAAAGGCAAGAACGGGACAGGCCTCGGAATGATGACCGCCTTCCAACTCGTCGAAGGCATGAAAGGCACCATCAAAGTCCTAAGCAAACCGGGCAAAGGAACCTCCGTCATCCTATCCTTTCCAGTCCATGGGGGAGAAGAAAAAGTAAAAAGCGTCAAACAAACAACAAAGGTCCGTCCCTCACTGCGTTAATGCTTTACCGGAGCGAGGGACGGACCTTGGCTTTTGAGGTGGGACAGTGGGGACAGGCACCTTGTCCCAGGATGGAGAGATTACTAGTTTCATTTCCATTTTGGTGCTTATTTCGGATAAGTGGATGTAGCTTTATGTATTTTATATAAATAACACGGCTATTCCAATGATCAGGAAGATTAGCAGGATCGATAATATGATTACTCTTCTATTCATGTTAGCAGCCTCCTAAGTTGATGAAGTTACACTCATCTTAACATAGATTTTCTGGGTCTTGATTCGCGTTCCCTGATAACGCGTTGAAGGGCCGGTGTCATTTGGGGTACTTCGGTCCAGGTCTTGGGTTGGAGCCAAGGTGCCTGTCCCCTTGGCCTTTTTCGTTATGATCGACTAGACAAGGGAAATAAAAAAACCGCATGGACTCCAACAATCCATGTGGTTTTCATATAGTGTAAGATCAATTCAACTCTTCAAGGAACGCTTTTTTAAATACATCCAGAAGATATTCCAGTGTGATTGGATCACTATACGTGATCGCTTTCGTATCTAATTCTATGACTCTATTGTTTTGAAAGGCAGGGATGTTCCTCCATGTCTGTGTTTCCAGGAAAGATCCGTCACCATCCTGGTTTTTGATGGCTTTAATGGGAGCGGGCTTTATTAAAAGAATCATAAACGATTTGGTTTATCGATACATCTGATTTAACGTTGAGCTCTTTGATATCATTACAAAATATGGATAGTTTTTCTATGTTAAGGCGGTGAAATAAATTGATTGATCAAATAAAAAAACTAGTGGAGCATTCAACAGAGGACGAAGTGAAATCCCTGCTATTCCACATACTGTTACGAATCAATATGGCGGAAGAAACAGAGCAAGCCCAGCTGTTAAAAGATCTGAAGAACACCTATCACAATTTTGTGGAGTATAAAAGAAGTCAGGCTGTGACGGTAAAAAACTATGAAACCGTCCATATCTTGTTTGGAGATTCTGCATCCGGGAGTTTGAAAGTGGCCTTAAAAGAAAGGGATGTAGGAGACGCTAAGGTGCTCGCTTTTTCGGATGTGTTCTCCATCGGTCCCGTATGGAAACTGCATGAAGAACGAGGGCTTCATTACCGTTATGAATGGCTCGAAAATCATATTCTTTTTGAAGGTGATGAACTAGCGGAATTCCTTGAAAGGTTCAATGAAACGATATCGGAGATTGAGGCGATTCCTGATCATATTCCCATTACGATTTGGGTCGGTGGAAATGCTCACGAACAAACGGCCATGCGATATGTTCTGTATCTATTAAAAGAAAAGCAAAACGATCTGTATATCATGAATACAACCCATTCCCATACCTTGCACACTGGAGAACTTCCCCCAGAGAAGGTAGGGCTCATATATGAAAAAGAATCTGCTCCATTGAATAAAGAACAAAGAATAGCTTACGAAGAGGAGTGGCAAGAGCTGTCTGCCACACAGGAAGTATTGAGAATCTGGGAGAATGGTGAAATAAAAAGGGTCCGGGAAGATTATTATGATGAGTACATCATCCATACAGCTGAAAAACTGCATAAAGAGTTGGAGAATCAGGGGTTCATGAAATCAGCGCGACTGATAGGTGAAGTGCTGGGCCATGTGGAACAATATATCGGTGACGGATATTTTGAGTATCGAGTAAGGCATTTAATCATGAATGGCGTATTTGAGATCGAAGGGGTCCCGAAAGCGATGAGGTGTTATAGTGTGAAACGTAAATAAAATGGGCGGTTTTTCACGCCCATTACTAATCCTGCAACTTCTTATCCAGCTTGTCAGAAATGCTTTGCAGGATCCGGTTTTTCTCTTGTTGGATCTTCAGGAACTTCATCAAGAACCAGATGATGAATATAATGGGAGCCAGGTAAAACAAAAGGGTCAATAGCGGGAAAATGCTGAACAGGACATCATTGGACATGGATGGGTCTCCTCTCGGTTATTGGATAATTATAACATATGTGAGGGTGTATGATTCTTGTATTTAAACAAGGAGGAGAAAGGTTAAATCCAATGAGACCTCTGGATGTATCTGAACACGCTATGAAAATAGATAAAGTGAAAATGAACAATTATTCCAGCAGCTCTTCAAATTAAAAATACAATAAAAAAATGGTCAGCATCTAAAAGCCCTGACCATTTTCCAACTAACCTTCTATACTTGCTTGAGGTTTCGCTTCTCCACCAGCACTGGGTTTTAAGGCAGTGGCCAGTATCACAAGCATGCTCCCCAACCCAATCCATACAAGCGTCGAAACAGGTGAACTCCACGTCAATCCTTTTCCGAAGAAGAACAATTCACGTAAACCTTCTACCATGAATCGCATTGGGAGCCATGAATAAAACCAATCGCGATAAAACGACGACATCATTTCAGGAGCCATGGCAAGCAGTGGTGCTCCGAAGAATAGCATTAAGACAAAGAGGGGCATGCCCTTAAGTCCGATCAGTGAAAGAATGCTTGAGATCATGAGATAAAAGCTGAATGACGTGAGACTCAGGAACAAGGCGGTATCGGTCATATCCGGGATAGTGAATCCGATCAGCCCTTCAGCCATCCAGGTTAAACCAAATCCGACGACAAGGGCGACTACCGCACCGATCAGGATTTGGAGGAACTTTGCTGCAAGCTTTTCTTTTCGATTGGAGGCGGATACTTTGGTGACAGCGAGATAGATGATTGCTGCACTTGCCATGCTTGCCATCCAGAGAGGCTGGAATAGTGACACAGGCGCGTTTCCATTTGCGCTATTCGTCCCGATTTCATTCACGTTGGTCACGTTTTTCGTAATCGGATTAACCAGGCTTGAGACTTGTTTTGGCGTCAGGGTGACACCTTGCTTCTCAAATCCATCAAGGAGCTGCCCGCGAACATTGTTGTTCATATTGTCGACGACTCCATTCACCATTTGTCCGGCAGCAGTGGCAGCCATTGTATTCATCCCTTGGTTAATGTAAATATTCACTTCAGGGGAAGTTGGATCCGGTGTACGCAAAGAAGCCTGCTTCGCACTGAAATCCCCCGGAATGACGAGTGCTGCGTAATACTCTTGGTTATCTAATCCTTTTTGTACAGCTTCTGTACTTTTTACTTCAATCCATTTCACGGCATGGTCTTCATCCGTATTTGATTTTGACATCGTTTGGATCTTTTCAAGCAGTGTTTCGCCCATATTCATCTTTGGTTGATCTGGCATCTGCACACCCTGATCTTCATTTACAATCGCAATCGGCAAATTCTTCGGTTGGGGCTGAACCGATGGGAACAGGGTCAGGGAGAAAATAAAGATAATGGCCAATGCAATGAGAGGTGAGGCCAGCACCAGTTTGTTTTTGAAGATCTTCATATGTTTGAACCTCCGTTTAAGAAAAATATAAAAGGAGTGAGTAATCACTCACAATTAATATTACTTCCTTTTTAGGGAAAGTCAATAAAAAAGTGAGTGATCACTTTTTTAATTATGGGTCAGTCTCTCTTCCAAGTCCACCCATCAATCGCCACACAATTAACATAAATCCCCTAAACAACTACCCGGACCTTCCTGTTATAGTTATAGTACAATGAAGGTTAAAATAAAGTAGATAATGAATGTCTATTAATCTAGCGATGGTAGGGGAAATCAATCATGACACTGAAAAAGATAAAGAGCATCCTGTTTATGCTGCTTGGCTCGATATCCCTGGTGTTCGGGATTGCCGGCACTGTGCTTCCGGTTCTGCCGGGTGGCCCGTTTTACTTATTTGCCGCGTTTTGCTTTGCAAAAAGCTCCAAGCGGATCGATCGTTGGTTTAAGAGCACAGTCATATATGATAAATATGTTCTCGCCCTCCTTCAAAAGAAGGGGATGACCCGGAAAGAGAAGATCAGGATCAACGTAACGGCTGATTTCTTTATTCTGCTTTCAGTAGTATTCGTGGATATCCTGTTTGTCCGGATCATCTTAATCGGTCTCGCTTTATATAAGCATTATTATTTTATAAAAAAAATCGAAACGATCTATCCGGAGTCGTATCAGGTGGAGAAGAGCCAGTAATCTATGGGGATTACTGGCTTGGAATGAGCCAAGGAGTTACGAAAGACAATGCTGAAAAGATATCAATTAAAAAGCGATTTCAGAGGGTTTAAAAAAGGGTCCCACTTCTATTTGATTGCTGAATCGGAGTATATTGGCATCAAGGAATTTGTTTTACGAACGACAGATTTATCCACGAGAATGATTATCTCTGAAAGGGAAATGGAGAAATATTTTTTTCCTTTGAAATGATGCAGCCAAAAGACCCGTCGATAAAACGAGTCTTTTTTTTATGAGAAAATCATTTTTTCTTAGGCGACTATTTCTAAAAGGCTGTTGTCCAACACCAAAACATTTGAAATAATTGACATTAAGGCAACATAAAAAGTAAGGAGGGGGAAACAACATGATGTATTTTTTTATTTTCGTCGGAATTCTAATCCTTTACTTTGCTATTAGAATTTGGATCGGTTCCAGGAAGATGGAGTTTTACGGAGATAGCATCAAGAATACGTCCCGAAATCCAAGGGATGAAGCCTACGAAAAGTCCGCCCGGCACTCTCATCAAGCGATGAATTCGAATCACCATTCAGGTGGTGGATCCAATGGGTAACGGAAAATTTCATTTGAAACTAATGATGGTGCTCCTCGTTAGCTTGATGGCAGTCCTTTCATTATTAGGCTGTGCGAATGATGGGACGGGAGGCATTGACAGTGAAAAAGCCGAAGCTATTGCCTATGAACAATTTGAAAAAGATGTAAAGGAACATAATGAAACAAGCCGGGAGAAAATCAGTATGGATGACGTGGAACTCCTTTCCAATGAAACAAACTTCAGTAGTTCTTCAAAGGCATGGGAGATAACGTTTAACTATAAAGATGGGCTTTTGAGAGAAGAATCAGCATCCAACTCGATTGCTCAGTATAGTGTAAGTCCTGGGGGAGAAATCATTCAACAGTCAACTTCATTCAAATGAAAGACGCATGGACCACTCATCATGAGAGGTTCTTGCGTCTTTTTTATAACCCCAATCTCAAAGTGGCTATACGACTAAAAAAGATTCTTTCTCAGCGATAAGTGAGTAGAGAAGTCTATGATAACCGCATTTCCATAGGGAAGAAGAGAGGGATAAAACCCCAATTGTCCCATTCGTTAAACCATTATAGAATTCAACTAACATCACTAGATTGCGTACGAATCACTCCTTACTTCAGCTTCTATCACTCTACATCTCTACTCATTTCGAAAATCTACAACTTCATCATCGACCGACATTATACATAGCTTCTGTGAGGATAATCCATTGTCTATATGGGATGAAAAGTGATGGCAGATAGAAAGACGTTTGCTGTCGAAGAGAGGTTCGCTTCAACACGAAACAAAGTTCGAGAAAGGAAGGATGGAATTGAAACCATTCAATGCAGTAACAACAAGCTTCTTGGCAACCAGTTTACTAGTATCGGGGATTTCACCAGCGTTTGCAGAAGGAAGCTCAACGACAGAGGACAAGCTGGAACAGTATTTGCAACACGCCACCCAGGAGGATCGCGAACGTATTCATGAGGGGCAGAATCAAGCCGGGGAGAAATTCGTTTCTCCGGAGATTAATGTTCATTCAGATGAAGAGATTGCGGTCATTGTTCAGTTTTCACAAGATCCTGCAGAGGTGGAAGTGAAGAAGAAGGAGCTGAAGGGAGAAAAGGTTTCTCTTCAGGCTGCCAAAGAAAAGGTGCATAAAGTCCATCATCAATTTAAAGAAAAGGTAACGAAAAAACAGGCAAAAGCCAAAGGGAAGTCTACCATTCAAATCGGGACGGAATACCGTCAGGCCTTTAACGGGGTCGCGATGAAACTGCCGGCGAGTGAAGTGAAGGAGCTACTAACATACGATGAAGTCAAAGCGGTTTATGTAGATGCGGAGATAAAGGTGGATCCCGTTCCTTTTAGCGGGGAAATCACGGATTCTTCACCTGCGATGGATAGCCTATCTCAGATCTCTGCCCCGGCAGCCCACGCTGAAGGCTATACCGGTAAAGGAATTAAAGTCGGGGTACTGGACACGGGAATCGATTACCATCACCCGGATTTAAAAGAAGCCTACAAAGGTGGATATGATTTAATCAACAATGATGATGACCCAATGGAAACGACGTATGAAGAGTGGCTGGATTCCGGCCTATTGGAGTACCATCCACTGGGGGGGACCCCTTATTACACCTCTCATGGCACCCACGTAGCCGGGACGATTGCCGGTCGTACTGGGAATCAGGATGGGAATGGGGTCAAAGGAGTGGCCCCCGATGCAGATATTTATGCGTATAAGGTATTAGGTCCTTACGGCAGTGGGGCGATGTCAATAGTCATGGCAGGAATCGAGAAGGCCGTGGAAGATGGGATGGATGTCATCAATCTGTCACTTGGCGGTTCCTCCATCAGTCCTTTGGATCCTACTTCAATAGCCATCGACAATGCCATGCTGTCAGGGACAGTCGCCATTGTGGCAGCAGGGAACACCGGGGATGACCAGTATACGTTGGGCGCACCTGGGACAGCGAGTCTCGGAATTACTGTAGGGGCAAGTGATTATTCTGTTACGACTTCCCAAGCGGAGGGAACTCTTGTAAATAGATCAGAAAGCATGGATCTTACCAATATTCGTTTACTTGGGAAAGATTTTGGTTCCCTGGATGGACTCCTGGGCACAGAAGCCTCCATCACATACGTAGGGGTAGGACGGGATGCTGATTACGAAGGAAAAGATGTAGAAGGAAAAGTGGTCTTAATCTCCAGGGGATCCAACGGTGTGAATGAAAAGATTTATATTGCCAAACAACATGGGGCGAAGGCAGCGCTTATTTTCAATACCAATCCGGATGAAGGGCATATCCCATATTATTTTGGGGAAGAAGTGGCATTCATTCCTGGATTTTCTTTAACGTATGAAGATGGACAAGCCTTACTAGGATCTTTAAAAGAAGACACTAGATTCTCGTTCAGCCATTTCGAAGAGGTTCAGTCTGAAGGTGACCACCTGGCCGGTTTCAGTTCTCGCGGTCCGTCAAGAATGACCCATGACATCAAGCCGGAAATCGTTGCGCCGGGTGTCGGTGTTTATTCCTCCGTCCCAAGCTATATGCAGGGAAGCGAGTATATAGGCAATTATGATGTTGCCTACAAACGGGCTTCAGGAACGTCGATGGCAGCGCCACACGTAGCGGGTGCAGCAGCTTTACTTCTTCAGGAAAATCCGGACTTAAAGCCGGAAGATGTAAAAACGGCCCTGATGAATACAGCGGATGAAGTGAAGGGGGATACGAGTGTGTTTGAACGGGGTGCCGGGCGGATTGATGTCTATGAAGCCATGCATGCTGATGTGGAAATCGAAGTGGAGCATGAGATCCTGACGGCATCTCCGGATTCAGAGGAAGCCCATGAAGATGAAACGCACGATCATACAAGTCATTTGGTGGATCAGATTGTCGAGCACAGCGGTGACCTGAGTTTTGGGGGGATAAGTCAAACAGGGGAAAATCTATCTGAACGTTTATCCGTAACCCTTCATAATAACAGTGATGAGCAGAAAAAGTTTGCCATCTCGTTTGAAGAGAATGGGATCGATGGTAACCAAAGCATGAAAGAAAATGGAGTCAGCCTGTCGTTTCCTAAAGCTGTAAATGTGAAAGCTGGAAAAGACAAGGATCAGAATGTGTTCTTGAACATTCCGAAAACGGCTAATCCGGGATTTTATGAAGGGATGGTGACGTTCACGAATCGAGAGAAGCCGGATGAGGTGTACCAGCTGCCGGTAGGGTTCCGTCTGTTGGATACAGGAATCAAAGAAGTGACGGCCCATTTTACTTCTTTCACGACTCGACGCGATTTCAATAATGGGTATATGGGATACTCACCGATTACCTTCTCCCTGAATAACGGAATGGAAACAGTGGATATTGTTCTGAAGGATGCAGATACAGGAGAAGGTCTTGGGGTGATCGATTCGTTCCCGTTTTATTTACCTGAAGACTATCTCTATGGAATTGAGTTTGGATTTGTAGGCCTGTACTATCCGTTCACAGGAAATGCCGACAATCCAGTAGCCTACTCAAAAACATTGGCTCCCCCAGGAAATTATGAGATTGAAATCGTCGGGACGGATTCAAATGGGAAGACCTATCGAAAATCCGACAATCTGTTTATTGAAAACACACTGCCGGAAGTAAAGACCGAGCAAAGGGGCGGGGTGTACGAAGTCAGCGATGAGGGCCTTGTGATAAATGGAAACATCCATAATGACCAGATTGACAAAATGAAAGAATACGGGGAAACCTTTGATCAGTCTACAAATACAGTCAGTGTACTGTCCTCAAGTCCGTACAGCATGACACCTGTTAACGTAGACGGGGAAGGAAACTTTGAAGCTGAATTCCAACTGCCTGAAGGAAAAGAGACAGGGAAATTCACCCTGAACTACTATGATCAGGCCGTGAATGGGATGAAGGATCATCCGGATCAAACGTATGATCTGATTAAGAAAGGGACGCCGTATGCGAAATTGACTTCTTCCAAGAGCGATGTAAAATACGGGGAATCCATGACCTTGCACCTTTCCTCTCATCACACTTCGATTCTTGGGGGCACCTTTGATGTCCGTTATGACAACTCTGTCTACGAAGGCTTTGACGTAACCATCAGTGAGGAGCTTCGAGCATTTGCAGATGAGCACGAAGTAGAGATCGTAATAGAAGCAAACGATTCTGTTGTGTCGGGATCCAGAACGACCATCCCAGTGACCTTGACGGTAAGCGGAGAACTGAATGAAGAAATACCAAACGGGATGAACCTGCTGGACATTCAAGTAAACGTGAAACAAACACCGGATACGTATAAAAAATGGATCTATCCAATTGAATTGACGAAATCTGAAGTGACTTCTTCAAATGGGGAAACCACCATCATTCGATCGTTTGGCAAGGGAGTCAACATCCTTCCGACCCATTCCCAACTTGAAGGCGGGTTTTTACCGGAAGGATTCACCGATGGCGTTTGGTTCCGACCTGGCCTTGGTATGTCTTCTGTAGGAGCCAAGGTGAGCTTGTCGGATCAAGCGGGGAATGTTCGCGATGGCGGTATCAATCGCGGGGCCAGATACACCTTTAAAGAGCTACCCGTTACGGATGAAGAATATGATATCAAGATTACCCTCCCTGGGCACTTTACGCGTCATGCAACCGTCAGCCACTTGGAGGACGAATTCAACGGTGAGCCGACTGGACGAATGACCTATATCTTCTACGCAGAAATCCAAGCGGGGGATGTCACCCAGGATGATGTCATCGACGTGATGGATGCCATCGAGGTCCAGAAGCATTTTGGAACCGACCACCGCGCGGCAGATATCAATTACGATGGCAACGTGGACAAGACCGATTTGCAGTATATCATCGACAACTATCTGGTGCAGAATCCGGATGTTCCACATCCTCCTGCAGCCAAGACAGAAATGGATGGGAAAACATTAGATGATATCGTTGCAGAATTGAATTGAGAAGGGATGAACGTTTCTCAAAATAACTTTTAAAAGTGAAAGAGAGGCTGTCGATATAAGATTGACAGCCTCTTTTTTCATTTTCGATCACTCATATTGAACTCGTCCCTCTTCTATAACCATCGCCCTGCCCGACCTATTTAGTTAAGTTATAGTTAATGAATATTAAATTTAGTTAAATTTACATTAATGATAATTGATTTTATACTAGTTGTGACCTTGAAGAAATATTCATGATTTCCCAACTATATAAGGACTCCCTATCATTGACATTTTGTTAGTTTAGTTATAAACTGATAATCAAAGGGAATGATGATAGAACTTGTCATCCAGGTTTCATGTGCACATAAAAAAAGAACGGCTTGATCGCTTGAATCAATGCCGTTCTAGTTTTCTTCAGTTGACTCCATATGCTTTTGGACTTTTTTCAGAAGATCGATCAGTTGCATCTGCTCGGTTGGATCGAGTCCGCAGAACTGGGAGGCCTGGAAGTCCTCCTGATCAGGGACGACCTCATCGTAGAGTTTCTGACCCTGATCGGTCAAGGAAATCGTTTTCGTTTTCCAATCCTGTTTGCGCTGGACCCACCCCAGCTTCTCCATTTTTACAAGGAGCTGCGTAATGTTCCCTTTAGTGACAAACAGTTTCTCGCCGAGTTCTTTCTGGGTGATTTCGTTATGAATCCCGACTTGGATCAGGATATCGAATTGTGCGCTTGTGAGGCCCCACTCTCTCAGGTGCTCGTTATTCCGGCGGATGCTGTGGTTGTAGACCCGGGAAAGGCGAAACCAGATCATCAATCCCAGTCGCTTATTTTTTTTAGAGTTATTCGTATCGCGTTCGCTGCCCATTGTAAGATTCTCCTAAACGGTTTGTGTATCTAGTTTAGAAACAAGGGCGCCGAATGTCAAATCATACAAATATTGAAATCTTGAGGAGGTCATGTCTATGCAATTGAAAGGAATCCATCACGTATCTTCATTGACGGCGAATGCCAAGCAAAACCTGGATTTCTACACACGGATCATGGGACTGAGATTAGTGAAGAAAACCGTCAATCAGGATAATACCTCATATTATCATTTGTTTTACGGTGATGAAAAAGGAAATCCCGGAACGGAACTGAGCTTCTTCGAAATACCGAATATGGCGAGGAAGCATCCCGGTACAAACAGTATTTCCGGCATGTCGTTAAGAGTGAAAACCAACGATGCCCTTACGTATTGGCAGAACCGCTTTGAGGAATACGGTGTTGTGTATGCACCGGTCACCGAGCGTTTCGGGCATGCCGTCTTGCCTTTTTGGGATTCAGAGGGGCACGAGATGACCTTGATCTCTGATCAGAATGATAGAGGGGTAGAGGCAGGGAAAGCATGGACAGGAAGTGGCATCCCAGAAGAATATGGAATTACAGGTCTGGGTCCAGTTAAGCTTACGGTTAGATACTTGGAGCCTACGATTCAGGTTCTGACTGAGCTCATGGGGTACAGGTCATCGGGAGAATACAGAGCCGGTGACGACGACTCCCATCTTGTCTACGTCTTTGAAACGGGTGAAGGAGGCAATGGCTCTGAACTCCATGTGGAACAGCGGAAGGACCTCCCCGACGAAAGACAGGGCAGGGGCAGCGTTCATCATGTGGCCTTCAGGGTCGAAACGGAGGACGAACTGCGGGAGTGGGTTCGACATCTGGAGGCGGATGGATTCAAGACATCGGGATTCGTCGACCGTTATTATTTCCAGTCCCTTTACGTCACAGAGCCAAACGGAATCCTGTTTGAGATTGCCACCGATGGCCCGGGCTTTGATCTGGACGAATCCATTGATGAGCTGGGGGGACGTTTATCCCTTCCAACGTTCCTGGAAGATCGCAGACAAGAAATCGAATCCAACTTAAAGCCTTTACCTTCCCCTTTTAAAGGAAAGGATTGATAGATATGAAACATTTTTTTCATGACAGTGAAGAGTCCAATCAAGTATTTATCCTATTACATGGAACGGGTGGCCGGGAAACCGATTTATTGCCTGTCGCCGGTCAAGTGGATCCGTCTCTTTCGGTTCTGGGAGTGAGGGGAGAGACTATTGAAAATGGGCAGTTCCGTTATTTCGCCCGTACGAAAGACGGTGGAATGGACGAAGGCTCCCTCCTTGAGAAAACAGGGGATGTTCTCAACTTCATCGAAGAAGCAGCCACCACGTATCAAATAGACAAGCAATCCTTCCACCTTATCGGATATTCGAACGGCGCCAATATGGCGATCAGCCTGCTGCTACACCGTCCTGATCTGTTCCGCACTGCGATGCTGTTTCATCCAAGTCACCCCCTGCAATCATTTGAGAAAAGTGATTTGGGGGGGCGGGACATCTTTATGACAGCTGGCGCAGTGGATCAAATTACCCTGCCGGGAGAGGCGTTTCAATTGAAGGCTCATCTCAGTCGTTTGGGTGCGGATGTTTCCATGCATATAACCGATCACGGACATGAACTAATGAAGTCTGAGTTCAGGGAAGCGTCTAAGTGGTGGAAAGAAATAAACATAGATGATAGGGAGAGATAATCATGAATAAACGTATAAAGATCGCCGCCATGTGCGGAAGCCTGAGAAAGGATTCATTTAACAAGAAGCTCCTGCAGGTGATAGCAGAGGAAGCAAACAACCAATGGGAGATGTCTTTTGTAGAGATAGGGGAATTGCCTTTATTCAATGAAGATCTGGAAAAAGAAGGAGATCCTGAAGAGGTCGTCACCTTTAGGGAAAAGCTGAAAGAAGCGGACGGCGTATTGATCATCACGCCTGAATATAATTCCGGGGTCCCAGGGGGCTTGAAGAATGCGCTGGACTGGGCTTCTCGTCCACCGAGGCAAGCGGTCTTGAATGGAATGCCGGCAGCGGTGGCGGGTGCCACTCCAGGAAGCGGCGGGACCGGGTTGTCGCAAATGCAGCTGCGTCAGACCCTGGTCGCCATGAATGTGAATGTCATGAGTGCTCCGAAAGTATTGGTGGGGGAAGTACACAAGAAGATCAACCAGGAAACGATGAGACTCGAGGACGAAAGAACCCTTACTCATCTTCAGAGTTTCATTCATGGATTCACGGAATTTGTGGAATTGTATAAGGGGAAGGGATACTAGGTGCCACATAAAAAGGTCAATTGGATCGAATTATTTAATGACTTGATTTTCGTAGCGGCGATTGCAACAGTGACACACACACTGGTTCACGTAGAAGACGGACATATCCATCCGGAATACTTTATCAAATTTGTCCTCATCTTTATCCCGATCTGGTGGGCTTGGGTGGGTCAAACCCTTTACATCAACCGCTACGGGGAAGATACAGTGAAAGACCGCTTATGGATGATCTTCCAGATGATGTTCGTCATCTTAATGACTGCCAGTCTCTCGGTTGATTTTGATGCATATTTCCTCCCCTTTTTAATTGGATATTTGGGAATCCGTTTCGTGGCAGCTGTCCAGTATCTCATTGTAGCACGAGTGGAAGCGGGGCCGCGGAAAGTCGTCGCCCAGTACCTTGGATACGGGTTCCTCATCGGGGGATTGTTCTCCCTCGGATCAGTCTTTTTTGATTCGTGGTTCAGATACTTTGTTCTATATTTGGGAATCGCGATTGACATTGTCATTCCTTTACTCGGTCGGAAACATTTGAAGAAGGTCCCGATCAATACGCCCCATTTACTGGAGCGGTTCGGCCTGCTCACGATCATCCTGTTTGGTGAATTCATTGTCAGCATTGTGGCGATTGTCAACGGAGTGGATCATTTAGGAAAAGGACTTTTTGTCTTATTCATTTCCTTTACCCTCGTCATGGCCATGTGGTGGCAGTATTTCGAGAATGTGGAGAAGAAGATCGATAAAGAAAGCGAAACATCGGGACAAGTGATCATTTACGGTCATCTGGTCATCTTCATGGCGATGAGTGTCATCGCTGCCATGATTCAAGTGGGCTTTCTCTATTCCCTGAATAAAGGGTTGTTTGTCTCATTGGTATTTGGCGCCACGTTCCTATACTTTATTGGAACGACGGCGGTTTTTCATAAGTACAGGCATGCACACACACGTTTAGGGATGAAACATTTCTTCACTTTGCTGGGCCTGATTGCTGTTTTTTGGTCAGGGAGTTTCTTACTGCCAGTCGAAGAGACCGTGGTCTTTATCGAACTTGCCTGCTTCTTTATCGTGTATGCTTTCATGACCGTGAAATAAATAAATGTGAGAAGGAGAATCAGCTATGAATGAATTAAAAGGAATCCATCACGTCACCGCCATCACGAGCAGTGCGGAGAAGATTTATGAATTCTTCACCTATGTACTCGGAATGCGCTTAGTGAAAAAAACGGTGAATCAAGATGACATCCAGACGTATCATCTCTTTTTTGCCGATGATAAGGGAAGTGCCGGAACGGATATCACGTTCTTTGACTTCCGTAACACCCCGAAAGGAACTCATGGAACAAATGAAATTTCGAAGATTTCGCTCCGTGTGCCAAGCAACGCAGCACTGGACTACTGGGTGAAGAGATTCGAACGCCTGAACATAGAACACTCAGGGATCAGTGTGCAATTCAACAAGAATACACTCTCCTTCACAGACTTCGATGATCAGCAGTATCAGCTGATTTCAGATGAAGGAAACGAAGGGGTCCCATCCGGCACTCCGTGGCAGGATGGACCGATTCCTCTTGAGTTCGCGATTACTGGCCTTGGACCTGTTTTCATTCGGATCCGAGAGTTTGATTTCTTTAAAGGGATGCTAGAAGAAGTTCTCTTGTTCAAGGAAGTAGGAAGCGAGGGTGCGTTCCACTTATTCGAGGTGGGCAAAGGGGGGAATGGTGGACAGGTCATTGTCGAGCACGATACGTCCATGCCTCAATCCCAGCAAGGGTATGGATCCGTTCACCACGTTGCCTTCCGCGTAGAGGATCGTGAAGAGCTGAACCAGTGGATCGACCGGATCGAGGGAATGGGTTTCCGTACCTCAGGCTATGTTGATCGCTTCTTCTTTGAATCCCTATATGTTCGGGTCTCTCCTTATATATTGTTTGAATTTGCCACGGATGGACCAGGATTCATGGGAGATGAACCTTATGAAACCTTAGGAGAAAAGCTGTCCCTCCCGCCTTTCCTAGAATCAAAAAGAGGCGATATCGAGAGGCTTGTCCGCCCGATTGATACGATGAGAAGCAATAAGGAATTCAAGAAAGAGATGGAATAGTACGCATTGAATAGCAAACAGCTGCTTGTAAGGATTGCAGCTGTTTGTTTTTTATCGGTGAATCAATTCCCTGACCTTGTGGTGGAAATCCCTAGCTTCCAAGGAGAGCGGTTGTTTAGCGGGATACATGACCCAGAAATCATACCCTTTAACCGATTCCTTATTTAAGGGAATGATAGCCAGGTTTCCATTCAAGACATCAGGATGATTCTTAAAGGTAAAGTCATAAATGATGCAGATTGCTTTTCCATCCAACACGGCGGCCTTCAATACCTCGATATTGTTCGAAGTGAAAAGCGTAGGGTTATTCTTGGTATATTGCTCATTAAGGGACTTGGCACGCTTGGAATTATAGATGACGATTTTTTCATTCCGTATGTCTTCTGGGTAGAGGAGGTTCTGATGATAGAGGGGAGAGTGCTTACTCACACAAACGCATACCTCACCCGTATACAATCGTTCAAACCCAATGGGAACGTGAGCGGTCTGTTTCTGTAATTCTTCCCTTGTAAAAGGAGAAAAGACGAGATCGATCTCCTTGCAGGAAAATGCTTCCCATACTTCGTCCTGATCCATTTCAATGATTTCAATGTTCACATGGGGAAATTCCTGATTGAACAGGACAAAGGCGTCATAGACCACATAAGTCAATGCTGGCCCACACCCGATTTTCAATGAAACCGGAGCTGTGGTGTCCGAGAGTTCATTTTGGAGTTCATCGAGTTTCCCAAGAATATCGATCCCTGTATGGATGATTTTCTTGCCTTCTGGCGTCGGAACCGTCCCCTGCCTCGACCGGTTGAAAATCGTGACTCCGAGTTCCCGTTCAAGTTGAGTGATGGACTGGCTGACAGCCGACGGAGATAAGTGCAGCTTCCTGGCAGCCCTCGTGATCGAACGCTCTTTCGTGACTTCCAGGACGTACTTGATTTGGTCTATATTCATATGACTGAATCGCTCCAACCTATTAAGTTTTTCTTCATTATACATTAAAAATGATTACATTTACTTAACCTAATAAATGGTTATATACTACTATTATAGTAAGAAGGCGAAAATGACGGTAGCCTGTGCTTCCCTTCTCTCTTCTATAGGATGGATTTCTAATAGGTTTCCCATTCATCCCAAACCAAATGAGGGAAGAAGGGGAGAGCACGTAAAGCCGAAGCCTTGGAAGCTGGAGGATCCAAATGAACATGCAACAACCTTCCATCTATCAGCTTATAGATGAAATGAAAGAGAAGTTGAATCAATCCGTTATTCAAAACGGTCTAAATAGCCACATCACCATACACATCAGTCAAGAACTTGATGCCTTATTAAACTTGGCGGAAAAGGATAAGCTCAGTCGGGGGAGAGGTTCCTATGCCCCATATTCAAAACGCTGAGGGAATGACCCATCACTATTGACGATTGTGGGATGCAGCCAGTTAAGGGGATGCATCCTTTTTTTATTTTCACATCCAGTCAGGAGGAGGAAGAATTTTAGCCCAATCGTAGTGAGCAATCCACTTTCCATTGACGGCTGACGGCTTCTTTATTATTTTCAATCCCCTTTAACTGTGAAGAGAGCAATTATCAAGAAATTTCGACACGAAGGATCAATTATGTGAAAAAGTGGTTCAATACATCAAACTCAGGTTCAACAAATCCGAAAAAGGATCCATTATCCCAAATCAGGATTGAAAGTCGTTCAAACCGGAATCATTACAGGTCTGCCCCTTGTAGAAAAGGGCGGATTCCAGACCTTTACTCGTTTGGCCCTTTTTCTATAAATCTCTCAAAAGAAGGAATTTCCTCTTCAGAAAGAGTATATATGCCTTAGGAACAAGTACAAAGTGCATAAATAGGATGTGAATCTCATTGAAAAAATCAATGCTCCCCATCTTAATCGGAATCATGGCTGCCCTCTACATATGGATTATTCCTTCAGAACCGTTGACATTAAAAATCGTCTTCAAGCTGATCCCCATGGCACTCATCATTTTTTACGCATTCCGTCAGCTGCCCGCCAAAGCGGCACCAGCCATGCGTCTCATCATCATCGGCCTTTTTTTCTGCATGCTGGGCGACGGGTTTATTGTCTTGTCATTTGTTGCCGGGCTCGGGGCCTTCCTCATCGGGCACGTCTTCTATTTAATGGGCTTTATCAGAATGTCCCGTTTCAACAAAGCGCGCCTGGCGGCCTTATTACCGATTGCCTTGTATTCCTTCTTCATCGGCCGCCAGCTGATTACCGCGCTCCAAACAGATGGAAATGATGGGCTCGTGCTTCCGGTCGTTTCCTACATGCTGGTCATATCCCTGATGGCCCTGACTGCCATCTTGACGGGTAACCTATGGGCAACTGTCGGTAGCATCCTGTTTGTCATCTCGGACTCCATACTGTCCTGGAATATGTTCGTTGCAGCCATCCCTTATTCGGATGTCCTGATCATGACAACCTATTACTCGGCGCAATTCCTGATTGCCTCAAGCCTCGCAAGCATAGGGATCACAAACAGGTATCAAGAAGGAAAAAGTATGAACATGTAATCAGCTTTTGCGCCTGTCGAGGGGTCTCGTCAGGCGTGTTTTTATGACAAATTGTGAAATAATCCAAACTTTTTCTAATTAAGAAACGTCTTATTTAGTGAAGATACATACAAAGCAGGTGAGTGTTTGAAATCCGGAAATGTTTCTAAATCCGAGAAGGATCGACTACTTGAGAAAGCCATGACGGAATACGGAAATGATGTCTATTACATTGTCTATTCCTATGTGAAGGAACATAGCCTGGCGGAAGATCTGACACAAGAGATTTTCATCAAGTTTTATCAAAAGATGGATACCTTTCGCGAGGATTCCACCCTTAAAACATGGATCATCAGCGTGGCCGTCAATCATTGCAAAGATTATTTAAGGCGGTGGGATACACGTATGGTCAGTATATCGAATAAAATCAATGAAATGGTCAAAGGAAAGATGGGGGCGCCGGAACAAACCGTGATCGAGAAGGAAAAGAATTCAGAGCTGATCCAACACGTTCTATCCCTGCCCATCAAATATAGAGAGGTCATCTTTCTTTATTATTTTGAAGAGATGAAGCTTTCCGAGATCGGGGCCTGTATGGATTTGAACACCAATACGGTGAAGACCAGATTGACAAGAGGGAAGGCATTGCTCGGTTCAACGATTAAACGGAATGAGGTGTATAACAATGGATGAGCTTAAACAACTCCGTGGCCTGATGAAAGAAGAAACCTTCAAAGGGCATGGTTTCACGAATAAGATGAGGAAAAACATTTTGAATGAGATTCATTCGAAGAGGTCCAAATCGTTCACTTACAATAAAAAACCAATCCTGGCTCCTTTGATGTCCTTTCTATTCGTTGCGGCATGCCTCTCTTTATTCGTTTATTTCGGTGGAACACAATTGGGACTCTTTGACGGAAATAACGCCAGTGCCCCTTTTTATCAATATCAGGCCAAAGATCGTCCTGAATCCCTTGGCACAGAATACAAGTTTCTCACAAAGGCCCCATTTGAAGTAACGGAGGTCACAACCAAAACAAGTGAGGATTCTTCAGGAAAGATAGAAATGGTGACCTTGAAGGGAAAAGAAAAGCAAACAATTAGACTGTCGTTTCAATCCATTGATCCGAGTGAATATCTGACCTTGTCCCAGGACGAAGTGAAAGTCGGTCAATCCAAAGGAAGCTATTACGAATCTGAAGGTCCGGCGAAGGTCAGCCGCCTGATATGGATTGAAGGGGATACCATTAAATATGAAATGGAGTACATGCCAGGGGGATCTGTCGTCACCTTATCCAAGAAAGACATGATTAAGATGGCGGAGTCGTTTCGTTAAAGTCTCCGGGTTGAATAATGTAAGGAGGTTCTGCATCATTAGCGGGCAGACGGAGAAATTTGGAGGTGTATCACATGTACAGTTTTATCGTTTATATTGTCATCTCCTTGGCAACGTACTTTATCGTTGAGAAGATTGTCAGGAGATGGTGGAACATCCCAAATAACAGGAAATCCGGCTTAGAAGGACTTGGTACAACTCACACTCGGGTTATGCGAATCGGTTGGACGGTCTTTTTTATATGGGTCGTGTTTTTCAAAGCAGAACTGGTCGGGGTGATGGTCATTTTCTTAATGTTGGGATTCGATGTCTTTATTCAATGGAGAATGAATAAAGCTGAAAGAGAGTACGTCATTAAACTCTTAGGCCTTGTATTCTTCATCATCTTTGTAACGGTTGGCTATACATTTGATTTCTTAGTGTAAAAAGATGGGAGATCGTAGTCCCGTCCCGGCGCATCACTCAAAGAAAAGAATGGTGGATCCAGAATCCATCATCCTTTTTCCCTTAATATGTGCCATACACAACCTTAACGATGTATCCATACTTATTATAGGTCACTTCTTTCCACTGATTCCCGCCATTTCCACTTCGATACACGATGATAGTGTAGCTGCCTACAGTCTTTCGATATGATTCCTGCCAGGTGACTCCCCCTTGGCCGCCGCCATCTTCTATGACATTTGTACCGTCATTCTCTGCTGCGAAAGTCTGCGTTATCCCTACGGCAGCACCAGCAGAAAGAACCAGTGAACACGCCACCACATACTTTACTGAACATAGAAGGAATCCTCTCACTATTATCATCCCCTTTTGTTAATAAATGTAATTATATAGTCAATCATACTATAAATAACTTTGTGTGGACTAGGTCGTATTCTCTATTATTCAGGAGAAATAACCTCCGGATAGGACGAATTCTTAATGATTCTTGTTGGGTATAAATATATTAATAATTCAATTTCGCTTCGTTGTGTAAATTCGATGTCATTAAAGTAATGGATAAGAAATTGTGGAAAGTTGAATAGTTAGATGTGGAGTTGTGACAAAATCACGGTCCCATTTCTAAAATCCCTCTTACAGGATACGAATGGTAGGAAGCGCGGGAAGGGTTCTACTGCTTTGGTGATTTTTTGTTACATGAATGTAATAAACGTAACATTGTGCATGGGGATGTTAATTGAGTGTCTGCCAAATGATGGTATACAGCCTCTGTGTGATGCCTTGTGCATAATGGTTACCCTCCTATTAAAAGTGTCTTTTAAACTGAAAATGAGACTCATATAGTGGTTAAGATTGAAATCAGGGGGTGTGTTTAGGTAAGTTTCTTTCTATGAAATAACCAAATTGTAAAATAGTAGAAATAAAGGGAGATATTTTCTTTTGTATAATGTAAGTATTACATATTGATAGGAGAGTTTACGATGAATGAAATCATTACAAATTACTCTGGTTTAATGAAGACGCTGGATTCTCTACTAAGAGATCCAACCCTATTTTGGGATGAATTCTATGCAAATCGAGATAAGGAAATCCCCATTTTCGTGAATTCACCTGACGAAAATTTAGTGAGCTACCTCCGGGAAGGAATCATAACCCCAGGAAAGGTGTTGGATCTCGGATGTGGGGCGGGAAGGAATGCCGTCTTCTTAGCTGAAAATGGGTTTGAGGTCGATGCTGTGGACTTATCGATCACTTCACTGGAATGGGCAAAAGAGCGTGCAGATGAAAGGGGGCTCTCGATCAATTTCATTCATGACAATATATTTGAATTGAAGGTTCATGAGGGAGAATACGACTTCATCTATGACTCTGGGTGTTTTCACCATCTAGCCCCTCATAGAAGGATTACCTATATTGAATTACTACAAAAGGGTTTGAAAGAAAAAGGACACTTTGGGATCACTTGTTTTCTTGTAGGAGGCAGCTTGGGTGGAGCAGAGCTATCGGATGTAGAAGTGTACAAAAAAGGTACGTTAATGGGTGGACTGGGATACACAAAAGAATCGCTAGCCAAAATCTTCAGCGAGTTCGAGCCGTTAGAACTTAGAAGAATGAATGAAGGCAGTGAGGCAGAGGGCACATTTGGTTCATCCGACCTTCTAGCAGGTTTGTTTCTTAAATGAAAAGAAATTCGACGAACCGTTTTTCACTTCTCGGTATAAAGACTAAAAATATGTTAGACGGAATTAAAGCTCTACCTGAGAAAGTAGCATTTACAATAGGTTTATCTTTAATATTATGTAGTCCATTATGTTTATTTTTCATGTCATTTTTATTCCCATTAGGTAATGGGACAAAGATGATTATAGGAAGTGTTGTTTATTTTTTTGCTCTTTTATTGATACTTAGTGCGGCTGATAAAAGACACTCTAGAATTGGTAAGAAAACGTGAGGATTATCTAATGAGAGAAAGGCGGTAAAGATAGTTGACAGGTTGTAAAGCAATCCTATTTGATCTGGATGATACCTTACTTAACAGGGATCTGGCAGTAGATAAAATGTTTTCGATTATTTTAGAAAAGTGTTATGAGGGAGTTCCACATCCAGCAAAAGACGAAATGTTGCATAGGTTCAAAGAATACGACAAAGGAAGCTATGGCGATAATAATAAAATAAACGTTTTGGAATCATTATTTGATAAGTTCCCGCCACATTATAGATTGCCGCGCCATGACATCCAAGATTTTTGGAATCATCATTTTCCTCGTTGTTTTTCTATTAACCAGCATA
Organism: Rossellomorea sp. y25; assembly: GCF_038049935.1. Classification (NCBI taxonomy): domain Bacteria; kingdom Bacillati; phylum Bacillota; class Bacilli; order Caryophanales; family Bacillaceae; genus Rossellomorea; species Rossellomorea sp. y25. The sequence continues at coordinate 987,872 of NZ_CP145886.1, forward strand.
CTCTTACTATCGTAAATACTATAAAGCATCACCTTAAAGTTGGGATTATTACAAACGGCTTCACTCAGAGACAAAAAGCGAAAATAATGAACTCCGGGTTAACTCATTATTTCGACACAATCATTATTTCTGAAGAAGTGGGAATGAGTAAACCAGACAAACGCATATTTGATTTAGCATTAAGTAAGCTGAATGTTCAACCGGAGGATGTCTTATTCGTAGGAGATGACTTAGAAAAGGATATTAGCGGCTGTCAACATGCACATATTAAGGGCATATGGTTCAACCCTAACAGGATTAAGAATGATACCGATATCAAACCATATGGCGAGATTGATTCTTTTGATAGATTAATAAGCTATATGACATAATGCCAACACGCCAGAGGTGAAAAAAGATGATTTTTGTATTCGATTTAGATGGGACGATTTGTTTTAAAGGAAAACCCTTAAGCAAAGAGATATGTGATGCGTTAAACGTTTGTAAGCAACAGGGACACGAAATTGTATTTGCTTCAGCCAGGCCCATTCGTGATTTATTACCCGTTCTGCCTGAAGATTTCCGGCATTATCGGATGGTTGGTGGGAATGGTGCCTTTACGTATGCAAATGGGGTGATTAAGACCCGTACTTTCACAGCAGAAACAGTAAATCAAATAAAAAATATAATAGAAACCAACCAACTGACTTATCTGATAGACAGTGACTGGAACTACAGCTACACAGGAGATCGTCATCATCCTATATTTCGTAATCTTGATCCTGATAAGCGTGCTGAAAATCAGCCATTGGCTCAATTATTAAAGATCACCAAAATCGTATTATTTACAAGAGATCAAGCTATCAAACAACAACTCGAGAAGCTATCTGTACAAATATACGAACACGGGGATGAAGAACTCATGGATATAAGCCCGTTAGGAATACATAAGGTAGAGGGTATGAGACAATTAGGCATCCATCCAGGAGAGTTTATTGCATTCGGAAATGACCAAAATGATTTACAACTGTTTCAAAACGCAAAGCACAGTGTTTGTGTGGGACAGCATCCAATAAAAGAATTTGCATCTACTGTTATAAGTGTTGAAGATGTTCCTTTCAAAATAAAAGAAATTAGTGAATTATATCAACAAAGAGGACTACTGCTGGAAAGCTGATTTAGTCCGCTAGAGCATCTTGCCATGGGCTTATCCAAACAAGGATAGGCTTATTTTTTAGGGGAAATTCTTGAGTATGGTGCATAGTTTTGAAATAATTGGTAGTAGGTTTGGTTTGTATATATCTTCCATGCGGTTGTAGAAACTATTTCATCGAGTTATACGCCTAATAAACAATAAGAAAAAGGAGATTGTATATATGTTTGGTTTACTTAATCTTGGAAGCCTCTTGCTTGGGCTCATTGCCTGGATACTCCCAATTCTTAATCTAACCCGGGATAAAAAGCAGAATGAAAATTGGGTTGTTCTTTCCACTATCAGTATCTGTGCTTGTGGTATTTCACTATGCTTCCAGATATTTTATACCTACTATAAAGTAACGGTTGAGGATTGGACTGCTCTTATGGACACCATGTATGCCGTGGCTTATGTTTCAGCAATTCTTCTCATCGTTACGATCATACTAAATGTCATCACACTGAAAGTTTATCGTAGAAGAACAGTAGAGTAGGAATGTTTTTAAATTATTGGCTGTGTTAAATGTTAATGTTGATAAATTAAAAAAGATTGGGAAACCGAAATATAAAGGTTTCCCAATCTTTCTTAACTATTTTCTCATTCGTTAAGTGAGATCTAACTATTTTAATTTTAACCTATATTTATTAAAAGCTACTACTGGAGGTTTTGTTTTCTCAAAATAGTCGGTATCGTTGTAAGGCATATCAATGGAATCCCAATTGAAGTTATCTGGAACACAAGATATGAATAAATCATATCCTTCATTATCTGATGTCGAAGAGCACGTTCTAAATTCCCCATTATTCAAAGCGATATCAATAGCTTCTCGAAGTTTTTCCAGACCGATTCGGTTGGCAACAACATAAGCATTGTCGTGCCACATACCTTGTCCATACAAATGACAAAGCGGAGTTTCTTCATAATAAGTGCCAGCTATGATAGCTTCAGTTAATCTAATGGGCACATCTTTCAAGGAATTGGTATCCAAGTAGACATCCATACCGCCCAGTTCCCCTTCACCTTCACTTCCAAATTGTTTAGTGAATTCATCGTATAGTTCATTATTTTCGATGAATAATAGCCTATCAGGCTCTTGCCAGTCCTCAACAACATAGAAACAATGAATCAATTTGTCTGCTTTACTATAAACATAGTGATAAACACTATTATTTAAATGCTCGCTGGTATGAATTTTGAAATCATATTTCTTGGCTTTCTTTGGTTTTAGTTGCCCGTTTACAAAAGGGGTATCTGCTATATATATGGGTGTAAATAGTTTTTGATTTGACATTTAAAACACCTCGGAATTTCATTTATCTAATACATTTATTCCGTTTTTCTGATTGTTCCTTCTTGGTGTGTGGTAATTTGTTGATGATTTAGAAGGTTACTGAGCGCCTTGCTCAAACTTACGTCCTCCAGAATATTTGTTCTTATACTAATTTTACTAAGAATTCAGGGAGGCATCAAATATCAACATTTACCTCTAACAGAGTCTAGTTTTATTGCCTGACCCCAAGGATTCAGTCCATTAAATTGCAACAATGTTATCAATCGAACCTTAGTGGAGGTAAGTACATGATGAGTACGTTTGTTTATATGGTGAGACACGGTGAGTCATCAAAGGAAGGAAATGAAAGAACAAGGGGGTTAACTCCAAAAGGTCATTTGGATGCTAAGAGGGTAACTGAGATATTGAAAGAGGAGAAGATTGAGGCAGTTGTTTCTAGCCCATATATACGTTCAATCTTAACTGTCGAAAAGATAGCTGAACAAATAGGGCAAGAAGTTATCGTATATGAAGGTCTAAAAGAGAGGATGTTTTCTTCTGAAGATAATCGAGTTTCTGATAAGGAATTGGTTCCACTGTTGGAGAAGTCGTTCGGGGATTCAAATTTCGCTTTAGAAGGAGCAGAATCAAATGCTGACTGTGAAAAAAGGGCTATTAACGTTTTAAAAGAACTATTAGAAACCTTTAGAGATAAACATATCGTAATAGGATCTCACGGGGCTGTTATGACCTTGATGATGGGATATTTCGATTGTAAGTATGACTTGGATTTTTTACATAGCACATCCAAACCCGATATTTATAGGATGGAATTTAAAGAGAAGGAATTGGTGGATGTTCGAAGACTGTGGGGTATAAAGTAATACGTTAATTATATTTTAAAAAAATAAATCAAGGCTATACGTTATTCAATTACAGGGAGTAAGTTGTACAATGTCATTAGATGCTATTAAATTGAGGTGTTATCAATGATATTAGTGAGTTCATGTTTAGCAGGATTGGAAGTAAGATATAACGGTACGCATAGTTTAAATCATAAGATCAGTAAACTAATAGAAGAGAAGAAGGCAATACCTGTATGCCCGGAATTGCTTGGTGGATTTTCAACCCCCAGAGAACCTGCTGAAATAGTAGGTGGTCATGGGGAAGATGTATTGGATGGGAAAGCTAAAGTAGTGGAGAAGTCAGGAAGAGACGTTACGGAACTGTACTTAAAAGGGGCTAATGCTACTTTAGAAAAGGCCAAAGAAGTTCATGCAAATGTAGTTGTTCTGAAAGAGTACAGCCCATCGTGTGGAAGTGCAATGATTTATAATGGTGAATTTATAAGTAAGAAAATTGTTGGAAATGGAGTCACAACTGCTTTACTCAAAAGAAACGGAATACAAGTCATTTCTGAAGAACAGCTTTCCCATTACGGTCATTTATCATAAACATTGATCATAATCCTGTTGTCATTGGCAACAGGATTTTTTCTTATTCAATAAATGAGCAAATACATATGAACAGATGACATACACGGATGAAGCTTATCCGCAATAGGATAAGTTTTTTTATGGGGATTAGTTATTGAGTTTCTAACATTGATTTGAAATAATTGGAATTAAATAATAGCATCGACCACCATTATAGGTCTTGAGGGCAAGATATTAGAAAAAGACATGGATTAACAAGGATATATTGTTTTTTTAAGTATCTTATTTAAGAGACGAACAAAAAGAAGTAGGTGAAAAATTTGAATGGAATTTCCAATAAGACGGCCTTTGAAGATATAACCAACTATACTGAAGAAACGAAAGATAAGATGCATGCTTCTGGGGCAGCGTTAGTCATAATAAAGGATAACGAGATAGTACACGAGTGGTATTCTGGTACCCATCATTTTGAAACGGGAGCTAGGAATATAGATCGCTCCTCACAATTTAACGTATATTCAACCAGGGTTACATATGTTGGTTTAGCGGCTGCATTGGCTGTGTTTGAAGGACACATTGATCTTGAGGATAAGCTCAGTGATTATTTTAAAGAATTGGATAAAGAAATCTTAGGCGAGACTACAGTTAGACATTTGGTAACCAGATCTACTGGTTTAAAGATTAAGAATGATACAGTCCAGAGGGTATTTGATTCAGGAACCAACATTGAGGGTAAACGACCAGACTTATTAGCTAAGATCGTCAGGAAAGCTACCGGCAAGACTGTTAACCAAATTCTTCCTGAGAAGGTTATTAAACCTTTGGGTTGGAAAAGTACAGAATGGGCGACCGAGGGAAAAAGCTCTTTAGTATGTGACATACATTCGCCAGATAGTCAGCCTTCCATTAGGATTGGGTCAAATGTTGGGGATGAAAGAAACTTATATGTTAATAGCAGAGAGTTGGCTTTATGGGGAAGCTTACATTTGAATAAAGGATTCATGGATGGAAAACAAATCTTGCCGGAAGAAGTATTTGACCTTTCTACCACCATCCAAAGTCCAGGTGAAATGGGTGAGAATCTACCTAAGTTCGGTTTGTTCTGGTGGCTGAAAGATAACCAAGTGTCGTGGGACTACAATGAATTAGGAACAGACTTACCTGAAGGCAGTTACCAAATTCTTGGGGCGTCAGGATGTGCCTGCCTTGTCATTCCCCGATATAATGCTGTTGCCGTAAGGATGTATAACAGTCTATATACCTATCAGAATAAGAATTTTGATCATATCGAGGATATCCAAACGTTTGGGAATTTGGTTGTGAAGGAACTTCAATTATCTATTAAATAGGAGAAAAAAGATTAGTGTTAAAGGTATCTGTCATCACTAATATATACAGCAATAGGCAAAAATCATTTTTCATTAAACGAAAGGAAGTATTTATATGAGTGACATTAAACTGCTTATTACGTTCAAAGGTGACCTTAACCATTATTCAATAGAACAGCTAAGGTATATTTCGAAAGAAGGGGTATGGTCCATTGGACAGATGTATGACCATTTAATGGTTGTTGCCCATGAGTATCTTGATAGTATGGAAGAATGTGCTGCATCGAATGGGGAACAGCCCTTTGGGAAAACCCAGTTTGGTGAGCAATTATTTGAGAACGGAGGTTTTCCACCAATCAAAATAAGGTTACCAGATGAACTGAATTCTCCTCCAAATAATTCAGACAGCAAGGAAGAACTCATTAGCAGGATGGAACAATTAATCCAACGATTGAATCATTGGGAAACGAAAGTGGATGATATTCACCCGGAAAATAAAGTTGAACATGGAGGATTCGGCTGGCTGAATGCAAAGGAATGGTATGATTTGGTCGGAATGCATTTTCGTCATCATGTACGTCAAAAAGATGAGCTGGAGAGTTACTTAGTATATAAATGAAGGAGAGGAGAGTATGAGTAAATCATTTATTGAACAAGTACATTATATTAGAATTCCTGTAAAAGATTTAGAACGGTCTGCACAATGGTATAAAGATGTATTAGGGCTCCAGTTAGTAAACATTACGGAGGAACATGCGATTATAAAAGTAAATGAAGGACCTTTCTTACTTATCTTAGTTCCTACTGAAGATGAAACATTTGTACATTTTACAATTGATCATGAACCAGAATTTAGCATTGGCTTTACAAGTCCGGAATTATCTGAAATTCATCAACACTTAATGGATCATCAAGTAAAGGTCGAGGATATAAAAGAAGATAATGGTCATGCCTTTTTCCACTTTTATGACCCAAATGGTAATAAACTTCAAGTACACTGGTAAGATTAGACCAGCTTCATGAATTGGGCTGATGGTGGATTTCTTTTAAAAAGTAAAAGGAGTGAAAACAATGAATTTAGGAACTCCTATTGCCATCGGAAATACAGCAAATGTATTTCTTTATGAGAACAAGGTCTTCAAAGTTTATAATGACTCTTTACCAGATAAGGAATCCACTAATGAAGCTCATAAGCAAAAGTATGCGTATTCTTGTGGACTCTCTGTGCCGAAAATAGTTGATGTAACCAAAATAGATGGTAAACAGGTAATCATAATGGAGCATATAAAAGGGAGAACTATAGGGGATTTTCTAACAGACAACATGGAAAAAGCGGAATATTATATGAACATTTCTGTAGATATACAAATGAAAATACATAAAATCAAAGCGGATTCTATTGAGCCGATGTCTGAAAAATTAAGTAGACAAATAGAAAGTGCACCAGGTTTGGATATTCAACTTAAATCTACTTTAATTAAAAAACTGGATTCAATGACCTTCGACGAAAAACTTTGTCATGGGGACTTTCATTTATTCAACTTAATTATGTCAGATCATAACGTCACCATTATCGACTGGGTTGATTCCAGTGCAGGGGATATACGTGCTGACGTATATCGAACGTATCTCTTGTATTCCCGGTTTTCAGTGGAATTGGCTGATATGTATATGCGTCTTTATTGTGAGAGAAGCGGTTTGTCTAAAGATGAGGTTTTTCAATGGGCGCCCATCATAGCTGCGGCAAGATTGTCTGAGTGTGTTTCATCAGAAAAACCAGAGCGTCTTTTGGAGATTGTTAATCAATATTGTCCCATTTAACTACTTCATTTTGCATTACTTTAGGTGCGTCAGAACCATTCCGCAGCTTGCTCTGGTCCCTTTTATTGAACCATTAACCAGTCTACTTGAGGATATCCCCGATTTATAGAAGATTTAAAAGGATCGATTTTATAGATATCGGGTAGATTTATCAGATTGCCTTTATAAAAGGAGGAACCTTTATGCTGTTTATGATAATTGTCAAAGCATCGAAGAATTCGGAAGCCGGAAATCTTCCAAGCCCTGAGCTCATGGAAGCCATGACAAAGTACAATGAGGAATTAGTGAAGGCAGGCGTGCGGGTTATGGCTAAAGGGCTTCATCCCAGTTCAAATGGGATTCGCCTTTCGTATCCAGAACCAGGAGGAAAGCCGGTTGTGACGGAAGGTCCATTTACTGAATCGAATGATCTAGTTGCCGGTTTTTTCCTCCTCGATGTGAAGTCGAGGGAAGAAGCCATCGAGTGGGCCATGCGAATGCCGGACCCGCAAGGACATGGGGAAGGTCAGATTGAATTGCGTCAGGTGTTTGAAGCACCGGAGCAGGAATGAAATGATTTCAATACATAATCAATCAGATACTCTAATGATTGTCATACACGAAATTTATGGAATTAACCAACATATGCAGGGCTTTTGTGAACGATTATCAAGACAAAGGTTTGACGTGATTTGTCCTAACTTTTTAGAACGAAATACACCTTTTCATTATTCAGAAGAAAAAGATGCTTATTATCATTTTATGGAAAACGTTGGATTCCCTGATCCTTTATACAAAATAAAAGATATTATTTCTGAGGTTAAAGATGAGTATCAACGAATATTTATCATTGGATTCAGTGTGGGGGCAACTATTGCCTGGTTGTGTAGTGAGGGAGAACACATCAATGGAATAATTGGATACTATGGTTCCCGTATTAGAAATTATGTAGAAATAACACCAAAATGTCCTACAAAGCTATTTTTTCCACAAGAAGAACAATCTTTCAATGTCGACGAGTTGATCTCAACCTTGCATATGAAAAATATCGATGTACATAAATTTAATGGAAAACACGGATTTAGTGACCCGTACTCTCCTGATTATAATGAATTATCAGCACAAAAAGCATTTAGTGAAATGATAGAGTTTATTATGAGACATTAATGGTGAAACCACGAATAGCCGAGGATAAGGCAGTTGATCTATGGTTTTTCATGACTACATATTACACAAAGGACCAAAAAGAAATAGATACACACGTTCCAATTCAAGTTGGAACATAGAGTTCTATCAAAGTGAAAATCCCACTGATCTTCGAGTAGATTAATTCGATTCCAAACTGTAATTTAAATTATAGAATAGGAATATACTATCGAGCAGTATGGAGGGAGAAAAATGAAGATAATAGAACTACCCATTGAATTTGAATTCAATGGACAAAAAAATTATATTTATCCCAGTTTAATTATATTGAATAATGAACTAACGTTGGTCGATACAGGGTACTCAAATTTCTTACCTTTAATCGAAAATGAAATTTTGAAAAATGGCTTTGAAATGAAGCGCTTAAAGAATATCATCATTACTCACTATGATGATGATCATATAGGTTCCTTATATGAATTCAAAGAAAAGTATCCTTGGATAAAGATTATAGCCAGTGAAATCGAATCAAAATACATTAGCGGTGAAATGAAGTCAGAGAGATTACTTCAAGCCGAAGAAATGTTAGAAAATATGCCAGAAGAAGAAATGGAATTTGGTAAATGGTTTATTCAGCAATTAAAGAATTTGAAGCATGTTTCAATTGATGAAAAGGTACATGATGGTGATATGATTTTAGATAACCAATGTAGAGTAGTAGCGACACCGGGACATACCTCAGGTCATATCTCATTGTATTTTCCAAGTTTAAAAAGCGTCATTACAGGTGATGCATCTGTTACGGAGAAACATGAATTAGTTATTGCTAATCCACACTTTTGTTTAAATGTTGAGCAAGCAGAACAGTCTTTGACCAAGATTAAAAATCTCAAAGCTGAAAATTACTATTGTTATCATGGTGGGAAATTCGCTATATAATTATCTCTACATCCAAGCCAATTTTCACCTTCTTGTATACTGCATTAGATCTTCAAAAATCTTAGGCGTAAGTTATTGAATTCAATAAAGAGATGTAATCAAAATGGTACAACTCTGAATAGGGAGGAGTCGTTTAAATGGATTTACGTTATCCGATAGGAAAGTTTAATTATGAAGGTGATCCTACAACCGAAGAATTAGAGAAGTGGATAATAGAGATTGAAGAATTACCTCTTCAATTAACAGAAGCCGTGAAGGGTTTAAGAGATGAGCAGTTAGATACACCTTACCGTTCTGAAGGGTGGACCATTCGTCAAGTAATCCATCACATTGCCGACAGTCATTTAAATAGCTACACTCGTTTTAAGTTGGCCCTCACAGAGAACAATCCCACCATTAGATTGTATGAAGAAGGGAAATGGGCTGAGCTCCCTGATTCGAAGTTACCAATAGACATTTCATTAAAACTAATAGAGGCTTTACACAGTAGATGGGTTTGTCTGTTGCGTTCTATGAAATCAGATGAATTAGGGAAAACTTTCCATCATCCAGAATCAGGTATTGTCACGTTAGGTATCAATATTGGGATCTACGCTTGGCATGGGCGACATCATGTAGCGCATATTACTTCTCTTCGATATCGATCAGGTTGGTAATTTGATATTTTTTCATTGCTCAAAATGAGCTTAACTAAATAACCCTAATTTCAAACTCTTGAGTAAGTCAGAAATGAGAAGCATGAAGTAAGGTGCAACGATAGTTTATGGTTAAGGTGGTGCAAGTAAGATGAGTGATAAATGGTTAGAATGGGCAAAAAGGATCCAAGCATTATCTCAATCAGGGCTGTCCTTTTCAAAGGATGTTTACGATATTGAGAGATATGAAGAATTACGAACGATCAGTGCGGAGATCATACAGGAATACACGGACTTAGAGATGATGAAAATAAGGGAATTATTTACGAACGAATCAGGTTATCAGACACCGAAAGTAGATGTGCGCGGTGTCGTATTCAAGGATAACAAAATCCTAATGGTAAGAGAGAAAGTTGATGATAAATGGTCTCTCCCAGGTGGATTTTGTGATGTAGGACTGTCCCCCAGTGAAAACATCGTCAAAGAAATAAGAGAAGAATCAGGATATGATGTAACCCCTGTAAAATTACTCGCACTTCTCGATATGAACAAGCATCCCCATCCCTCGCAACCGTACCATTACTATAAAATATTTATTCAGTGCAAGGTGACTGGTGGACAGGAAAGAAGTGGAATTGAAACAAAAGGAGTTCATTTTTTTGAAGAAGAGAATTTACCGGAGCTATCAATCGGGAGAAATACAGATACTCAGATCAACATGCTGTTCGAATTCTTGAGAGATCCTAGTAAAGAAACTGTATATGATTAATGGTGATAAAGATAAAGGAATAACCTTTATTTAGTAACTGAATAGATTAATTAATTTAGTAAGGGGAGACGAAAGGTGAGTATTACCCTTTTTGCTATCCTACATATAATTATTGGACTAGCATCAATATACTTTTACAAAAGCTTACCAAAAATTTTAACTACGTTTGTAATTGTATTTTTCACAATGAGCCTTTTGTATTGGGGAAAGGTAGTTTTAGATTCTTTTTAGTAAAGAGGGCAATGGTTAAGATTCGCTGGAAGCATATAGAGAGCGATGGGAGGATTACAAACTTGAACAAGTACGGACAAGACCTATTTAAAGGCTCTGCAGGATATTATTCGAAATACAGACCAATGTATCCTTCTTCTTTGATACGATTCCTGGTTGAAGCGTTCTCTTTAAATGGGGAGCAGAACCTCCTTGATTTAGGCTGCGGCACAGGGCAGCTCACCATGAGGTTTTCTGATTGGTGTCATAAAATAGTTGGTATAGATGTTGAACCGGAAATGATTGAAGAAGCTACGCGACTCCATCAAGAAATAAGGATGGGGGAGATTCATTGGTTCAATGGAACTTTGGAGCAGTACAGCCTTGAGAATCATGAGCATTTTTCTCTCGTGACGATAGCTAAGGCATTTCATTGGATGGACAGGCCAAAGGTATTAGAGGAATTATTTGATATGATTCCTCCTGGTGGCGGGGTGGCGATCATTGATCATTATAACCCCAATCAAACGTTGAAGCCTTGGCAAGTAAGGTTTAATGAAGTGATCGAAAAATGGTATGGAAAAGATCGAAAGGCTGGAAATTCAACCTATACTCATCCCGTTACCAGTCATGAAGAAGTCATATCCCATTCTCAATTTGACCTAGAAGTTCATACTTTACCGACATACGAAATCACTTGGACGATTGAGTCACTATTAGGGAACCTGTACTCCACATCCTATGGTTCTAAGCGTTTTCTTGGAAGTGACGTCTCGCTATTTGAACGTGATGTGAGGGAGGTCATGCTCGATACTTGTGAATCTGGAGAATATAAAGAAGAATCTACGCTATCAGTCAAGATCGGGAGAAAACGGTTATGAAAAATATGGGAATTTCAGCAGGGTAAACCCATGTGAAAAGAGAATGTTTACTATATCTGATCGCGGGAGGGAAGTATAAATGAGCGAAAAATTATTAAGGGTTGGCACAACCTATCTTCCAGTAACGAATGTGGATCTTTCATCTGAATGGTACATACACAAATTAGATGCAGTATTAAGCTATAAAGATGAAGATAAAGCCATCTTGAATCTTGCAAACCAAAGTATTTTCCTTGTTAAATCAAAAGAAAATCAAAGTGCGAATTTCATAGATGTTTATGGGGAAGAACGCTTCTCGTTAACATTTGAAGTGAATGGTTTAGAAGCGTTAGAAACACTGCATGGGGATTTTATAGATAATGGGATTCGGGTTGGCACGATTGAAAACAGGGGACACTCTGGAAGGAATTTTGTTTTTTATGATTTAGATGGAAATAAGTTTGATGTGTGGAGTGAGCTTAGTCCGGTTTTTCGGGAGAAATATTTCATTTCGAAGTGATCATGTAGGAACACGATGCGAGAGCTTAGGCAGCCACGTGTAAATGAAATAGTCAAGTGTAAAACATGCTGAGGTCCTTTTGGTCCCTCGTACATTTGTTATTCATCTACAAAACCACATTTCATGTTGAGGTTTATGGCAGCAGCTCCGGAACCGCCCCGACGCTTCCGGAGAATAATTATTGAAAAACTTCGACATTTCCTGTGCTAAGTTAGCAATATTTGTTATTATCTAATGTAGAGATGTAAAGAAAGGGGAATCTATCGTACACATGTGGAATACCTCGAAATGATTCGTTAATTGGATAGAGACAGCGGCGTTCCTTGATCCTTAAGGATGCGTTTATTTGTCTATCTGAAATCATTCAAGGGATACATGGTGTGGACAATTATATTCCCATTGCCAAGCAGATACCTTTGTATATCTGCTTTTATTTATGGGCAAAAATACATCTCGATTGACACAATCACAGCGTCCCTAAATTGGGGGAATTTAAATGAAGAGTCAGAATGAAAACGAAGAAATGCTAACAGGAGGGAATGTCTCGGACGTATATCGTTCGGGAGATACGGTCAGGCGGGAATTGAAGTCTGATAGTGTTAAAATCCATAGGTTATTGCAGCATTTAGAAAGTAAAGGTTTTGATTATGCACCGAAGTTTTTAGGAATAGATGAAAAAGATAGAGAGATATTATCATTTATAGCAGGAGAAGCCGGTAATTATCCTTTAAAAGAATACATGTGGTCTAATAATGCTTTACAAGGAATAGCGAAGATGCTCCGGCATTACCATGATGCTGTGAGTGACTTTCCATTTATTGATGAATGGCAACCCATGGACAATACACCGGCTAACATAGAGGTAGTGTGTCACAATGATTTTGCCATTTACAATATTATTTTTAACCAGGAAAAACCAGTAGGTATTATTGATTTTGATGTTGCGGCCCCAGGTTCGAGACTTTGGGACATCGCTTATACTCTCTACACCTGCGTTCCTTTAAGCAGGCACTATCATACCGAAGCGGGTGAAGCTGTTCACTATGACCCAACACATGATGCCGACCGTATAAAACAAAGAGTGAGATTGTTCTTTGAATCCTACGGTATGGAGGGAATGGAAGAAGGTTATTTGGAGATGGTATTGCTGCGCTTGGAAGGATTATGTGCCTACATGAAAAGGAAAGCCGGTGAAGGTGACCTTGCTTTTAAAAAAATGATCGATGAAGGGCACCATGAGCACTATCAAAAAGATATAAAGTTTATTCGTGAGCATGGGAAAGAGTGGGTTAAAAAGGCAGGTCAGTAAAAAAACGTGATCATTGTATATAGTGTAAGCAGGATTCGACCCAAGTTGCACCGAATATATAGGTAAAAAGTGGAATATAGGTGAAAAACATGAGTAAGATCATTCAGTATTACAATCAATTCGATGAGTGGGGAAGACTTGAACGTGAACCAGTAGAATTCCAGGTGAATTGGCATTATATAAGAAAATATATGCCCCAAACAGGCAATGTACTTGATAATGGTGCAGGACCGGGGAAATATTCAATGGAACTTGCCAAAGCTGGTTATCAGGTAACACTGACCGATTTGACCCCAAGATTAGTTGAAATCGCAAAAGATAAAGCGAAAGAACTTGATTTAGACGAACAATTTGAAGGGTTTCATGCTGCAGATGCCAGAGACCTTTATCTGTTTAAAGATGAACAGTTCGACTCCTCATTGATGCTCGGCCCTATGTACCATCTGCAGGAAGAAAATGACCGTATTAAGGCAATGCAAGAATTAAAAAGAGTGACGAAAAAGGATGGATTGGTCTTTGTTGCCTTTATGCCTAGAATTAGACACATCCTTACATCGCTCTTATCTCCTGACAATTGGAAACCAAACAATGATATGGATACCATTTTACAATTTTCCCAATCAGGCTGCTTTAATCACGCAGATGAAGGACGTTTTACTGGCGCGTATTATTTTAATATAGAAGACATCAATCCTTTTATGGAAGCAAACGGATTTGAAACCATCGAGCTGATAGGTTCCAATGCAGGAACGGTTTTGAATCATGGCCATTGGGAGTACTGGAGAGAAAAAGGAGAAGGAGAAGTAAGGAAATTAATTGATTTAATTATCGAGAAGGCAACAGACCCTTATATCCTTGGTATTTCCTCTCACTTGCTTTATATTGGCAGGAAAAAGTAACTCTACTATACTTTCTTTATGATCGAATGAAGCCCGCTGTATTAAGGTCAATCTATAGATGGATTTGAAAGGGCCATTACCTTTTTCTTTAAGAAAAGCAGCTACATTCATCTTTTTGTAGCTGCTCTCCTTCATTATCATTCAAATGATTTCTTCAGAACATTAACCTATAATTCCTCTAATCAAAGCTACTCGAATTAATGGATAGTCATAATATATTAGCTGAGGGATTTAATCTCATCAATCAATCTCTTTATTTTACTGCTGGGACCACTGTCAGATAAAGACTTCCTAAACTCAACATAAAATGCTCCTTCAGCCAATAAGCTATCCACCAATTTTTTTTTGGGAAGACAAACTGTGATCATTTCATAAACTGTATTCCAACTTGGATCCCAATGATTCCAAGTGAATAATATAGAGTCGTTTGAATCTTCTTTCATTAATTTCATTTCCCAATCCAATGTTCGCATCGAGAAGCCGCTAATACCATGACCATATTTCAAGCAGTGTTTCAAAGATTCAAGAAGTGAAAGCCATAATTCATCAACATCATCCCATTCATTAAAGGTAGAAAGAGGTTTTTGATAGATGGAAATCGTAACAGCACCAAAGATTGAGATTCCATCTGACTTGATTAATTGATTGTTTCCATACTCTTTTGACAAAGGCTCGTCAAGAGGTGAAAAATCATGATAGATAGCACCATTTAAGGTCATCTCTTTACAGTCTTTTTTTGAAATGTATGTC
The DNA here is from genome assembly GCF_038049935.1 of Rossellomorea sp. y25. Lineage (NCBI taxonomy): Bacteria > Bacillati > Bacillota > Bacilli > Caryophanales > Bacillaceae > Rossellomorea > Rossellomorea sp. y25. Next base: position 1,002,917 of record NZ_CP145886.1, read on the forward strand.
TGAATTGTTAACATTCATAAATCACCTTTTATAAAGTATTTAGATTTCTAGATTATAAGGTTTTCGAGTTACTCATAAATGCCATTTTCAACTCATGTTCCTTCCGTTCTTAGAGGGCGTCTTTTTGTAAGGTCTTACTTTGGAAGATTGCAGTACCGAGTAAGGAGGTTATTAAACCTAGTTCAAAGAAATTTGTGATGGCTCCGCTCTCAATCGGTAAACTTACAGCACTTCCGATAATCATTGCAAGGCTACCGGCAAAAAACCACTTCCATTTTTGTTTACTCCAAATGATGATTGAAGACACAAGCAATACAAGAGATACGATTAGTACCATTACGGGCGGGCCATTTGAAGGTTCGTCAGAGCTATAGCTTAGGACACCATTTTCCATATTCGCCACTACATGAAGTCCTGCTACCTCAGTAAAAAGTTCAAATAATACCAATGAAAAAGTCAATGCATAAGCAGAAAATGTACTGAAAGGTTTCTGAGCCCACAATACTTCTCCTTGCTCCAATGTTTTCCAGGAAAACAACACAAGAAGAGGGGTAAAAAATGCATGTATCCAAAATCGTGCGAGGTTTAATCGTTCTAATAGTAATCCTTCCCCTATGAACTGACCTATTGCTATGATTCCGTTGTCATAGATAAGGCCGACAACAACCGGCAATAAAAAAACTATACTTTTTAATTTGTAAGTTCTTAGATAGATCACTCCAATTAACAGAATCCCGATGTAAGCAATTGAGAAAAAGCTAAATAGAAATGTATCGATTGGAATTCCCTCCATTCTTGTATTCTTTAAATAAAAGACAAATAAAACATTTATGTGAACTTGAGCGCCAGCACAATTAATCGAAACCCCAAGCCAGAACAAAACTATCGGTTGAGAAAAAATATTTCAACTGTGATAACCATTATTTGTTTGAATCACAAACGAATTCTTTTCATTTCTTGATTATTTCAAATCATTCTTTTCTAACCAATTAATAGTAGCCTTTACCATGCTATCTTGTTGCTGCTTGACAGAAATAGAAGCTTGATTGTCACCTTTTTGTTTTCCGTAAATGCCAAATTGGCTGTGGTTTCCACCTTTTATTTCATACATGGCAGCTTCTGTTGACAAGAGATGTCTTGTCTCAGTTATTTTGTCTATCGTCGATAACCCATCTTTTTCAGCGTATATTGAAAGCATAGGAATGTTTTTATTGGAGAAATCAGTTGTTTCACTAGGATAAGATCCTAACAAAATCACACCATCAATTTCACTTGGATGATCATAAGCAAATGTTGAAGCTGAGACGCCGCCTAATGAATGTCCACCCACTATCCAATTTTGGACGGATGTATGGCTGTCCATTATCTCTTGCATTTTGTTAGTATCAAACAATGAAAAATTAAGGTTCACATTAGGGATAGCAACTAAATAACCTTTCTCTGCTAATTGCTTACCATAGTAGCTGTAAGCTTCAGGTTCAACTTTTGCACCAGGATACACCACAATTCCTACATGATTATTTTCAGTTGGATTAAAAATGATCCAATCCTTCTCATAGTTGATTTCATCTTTATTTATGAGGGTGTAGAGTGTCTGAGACGGTTCATACGTCTGTTGTGACCATGTATAAAAACCAAGAAAACTTACTACAAAAAGCAAAGAGATACCGATTAAGAAATAAAATATTTTTCTTTTCATATCATTATTCATTGTCCCTTCTTCATCTAGAGGCTTATTTCCATATTTGTTTTTTTTACTAAATTTATTACAATAGATTGAGTCAGTATACTTTTATTAATTATATATACCTGAAGGTTAATTAATCAAATGTTTTATATTGTATTTTTTTTGAACATCAAGGAGGTACCTATGAATAGTGAGTTACCGAAGAAAAAACCTGGAAGACCAAAAATAAAAATTGAGAACAATCTAACGAGGGAGAAAATCTTAAAGACATCTGCTCATCTGTTTCTAACATATGGATATGAGGGTGTTTCCATGGAACAGGTGGCTGAGGCTTGTAGTGTGACCAAAGCTAGCGTTTACTATTATTTTAAAAACAAAGCAAACTTATTCTCAGTCGCTGTGTCAAGTATGTTCCAACGAATCACGATACAAACAGAGAAACTTTTACATAGTTCTAATGGCTTGAAGCAAAAATTATATGAAGTCACACTCGATCATTTAATGAGACCCCACATTGATTTTGAAACGTTATTAAAAGAAGCTGCTTTCTCACTAACAGAGAATCATATTCAGGAAATTCGAGATGCCGAGAAGGAAGTTCATAAAGCGCTGGAAGATATATTCAAGCAGGCTATGGAAAAAGGTGAAATAGTAGTAACAAACCCATTATTGCTTGCACATGCATTTTCTACAGTGGCAATGATTCGAAACAAAAAGGATTTAATAGAGGAATTAGGAGGGCCCCAAAAAACAGCACAAGCTTTAGTTGACCTTTTTTGGAAAGGTATTGGTCCAAAATAATTATTTATTAATATGTAAGAGTGGTGACGGGTAATCAGCGTCCAACTCAGCTGGTGTTGGCTAAAGAGGATGTATGAGTTTCTTGAAAGTAAAATAATGGCAGCAGCTTTGTTTTTGTGTGCTAACCTGAAAAAGCTCTAAGCTGAACGTGTATCTTTTCTTTCTGTATTAAATGGGATGAAGTCATGTAAATAAAATGCCCTGATTAAGATAAAAGATTCCTCGGATAAAAAGAGTTGGTATCTTTGCATTTTAAGATCGTCAGGCAGGGATGGTGTACCGATGATAGATTTATTCGCACGTATGAAAAAGGGGACGGACAGGCAACAAAAGGCATATGCAGTCATCATGGAACTGGATATTTTGAATGCCATGAATATCTACAATCCTGTTCTATGCGGTACCGTGCCAATTGGGGTAGACATTGGGAGTTCAGACCTGGACATCATTATGGAAGTACAGGAATTTGAGCCGTTTGAGGAATTGATCCTAACGTTATACAGCAAAAACAATGGATTTACAATCAAGAGGAAAACGATTAATGGTAAAGAAGTCGTGAAGGCGAATTTTATCTTTAGTGGTTTTGAGTTTGAGTTGTTTGGCCAAGCCCAACCAGTACATAAGCAACATGCGTATCTCCATATGCTGATTGAACATGAACTTTTGCAAAGATATCCTGCTCTTAAACAAAAGGTGATACATCTCAAAAACCAAGGATACAAGACAGAGCCGGCGTTTTGTAAGCTTTTTGATATTACGGGAGACCCTTATGAAGGCTTGATCCGTTTTGGGGTTGGAGAAGGGATTATCACGGGGTAGGTAGTTGAAATTCAATGAAGAGGTGAGCTTAAATGAAAAATAATCTATTAAATATATTAGATCTCATCAAACTTGGAGAAAAGTTGAAATCTGAGATGAGGCACAGCTGGCTGTCCAATGGCAGACAAGAAAGCGTCGCGGAGCATACATGGAGGGTTTCCCTAATGGCGATGTTGATCGAACCTTACTTAACTCAGAAGGTGGATTCGGCTAAGTTATTAAAAATGATCATCATACACGATCTGGTTGAGGCTGAAGCAGGTGATATTCCAGCATTCGATACAATGAACGATCGAATAGCGAAGGAACAAAAGGCAATCAATGAAAGGAAATCCATCGAGAAAATAAAGGAAATGTTAGGGAACGCTTTAGGAAATGAACTATACACCTTGTGGTTCGAATTTGAAGAGAAAACGACATACGAAGCCAAAGTAGCCAATGCGCTGGATAAATTAGAAGCCCAAATTCAGCATAACGAAGCGGATCTCTCCACATGGCTGGACATCGAGCACAAGATGAGCTTTATGATGGACAACCATGTTGGGTTTGATCAAACATTGCAGCTCTTCAAGGATATCATTGAAGGTGAGGCGGAAGTGAAATTGAAAGAGGCTGGGATCGATACGGAGAAAATGAAAGGTACTTCATCACCACTATTTACTTAGAACATCCCGTTTTTTGGCTTGATTTGAATGAAAGTAGTGTGTAAACCTTTCAATCTAGGGGCTTATAGAGGTCAATGGGGTCCATCACCATCCATTGACCTCCCCTCCCTAAGCCCGAAGTGAAAATCGCATATGCGGATGATGTTGAAGGGCTTCCAAGAAAAGGGGTAATGGCCTTTAGGCGGATTGTCCCCCCGCGAAGTACGTTGGCCAGTGATGAAGATGGTAAATTCATCTTTCCACCAGGAGGGTCATTTATCCTTTTCCTGGTAGCACCAGATCATGAAATCATTCAAGCGGAAGTGGCATTTGGCTGGTTTGAAAAAGCTGAGATGGATAGTTGTAAATGATTCTGCCGGACTGATGGTGGGAATGAAAAAGGACGATACTTCTGCTTTTTCCTAGTAAGCAGAAGTATCGTCCTTTCAAGGTTTGTATGCAGTATGGCTTAAACCAACAGAGGGTACAGCCGCCTGATTTCAGTTACCAACTTTTCTTAAAGGATTCCTTCACATCGCCAAACTTTTCCTGAACCTTTCCTTTATCTTTGTCGCGTTCGCCTTCCGCAATTTTAGAATCATCGTTTGTAAGTTTACCCAAACCTTTCTTCAAATCTCCCTTTGTCTGCTTACGCTTTCCTTTTACTTGATCATCATTTATTCGCATGTTTCCCTACCTCTTTTCATTCATTTAATGTCTTATTATTCAATATCCAAATGGGGTTAAGAATAAACAAAAAGGTTGTCGAAAAGTAATAGTAATTTATGCTAATTCAGTAACATGAAAGAAATATCCGGCTGACCTTTCATACGAACGGAGGTTGATCAAGAATTGGTTAAGCTTCTTTTTTACGAAAATAATCATTGAGTTAAAAGGGGTAATTTGAAATAATTGGTAGAGGGGAATAGTTGAAAAACGATGATTAGGGGGCAGGTAAACATGGTTAACTTATTCCTGTCTGGCGGAGGAGATAAGGAACAGACAGAAATAATAGATAAGGAATTTGTTAAGGCATTAGATCTTGATAAGCCGTTGCTATATATTCCAATCGCGATGCAGGGGGAAATTCCTTATAAAGACTGTTCCAAATGGATACATAGTGTGTTTAAACCTCTAGGCATTACTGAAATAGAAATGTGGACTGATTTAGAGGCTGTGTCTCCAGAGGATCTAAGGAAATTCTCCTCCATTTATATCGGCGGAGGCAATACATTCTATTTGTTGAATACCATACGTGAGACAGGCTTTGATACGATTTTAAAAGAATATGTAGACAATAAGGGGATTGTATACGGAGGGAGTGCCGGGGCAATTATTTTTGGCAGAGATATTTTAACATCTTCCCATATGGACTCAAACCAGACAAATATGAAAGCCTTTGAAGGATTCAACTACATAGAAAATTATTCAGTATGGTGCCATTATGAAACTAGTAACGATGACTTAGTTAAAGAATACGTAAACAAATATGGATTTTCTGTCATTGCATTACCAGAGGAAGCGGGCATTGTTATGAGTGAGGCTACATTTAAAGTAATAGGTTCGTCTCCTGCTTATATTTTTAGAGATGGGGATAAATATGTTGTTGAACCAAATGGGGAATAAGATGTCAATTGTTCAAATAAAAGAAACGTTGCTATCCCGATATCAAAAAGAGTTCTCGGAAAACCGTCGTTTCATTGTAGGTATCGATGGCTTAGGAGGAGCAGGTAAGACCACGGTTGCAAAAGAGCTTCGACATGCATTGGAGCTTTCAAATCATGAGGCTTCCATCTTCCACCTTGATGATCATATTGTTGAAGCACATAAGCGATATGAAACCGGGAATGATGAATGGTTCGAATATTACTTTCTCCAATGGGACATTGGATTAATCGAAACAGAGCTGTTCAAAAAGCTTCATGTTAACAGCGGCTCTATTACCCTCCCGTTCTATCACTCTTCAACGGTTACAGTCATTACAAAACCCATCCATCTTGCCCCTTCTGCCATCATCCTTATTGAGGGTGTCTTCTTACAAAGGAAAGAATGGAGACGATATATTGATTTTATGATCTATATTGATTGCTCTCATGAATTAAGAGTTGAAAGAGTATTGGGCCGTGACCTCTATCTCGGTGACGATCAAGCAAGGCTTGATAAGTATAAAATAAGATACTGGTTGGCTGAAGATTACTACATGGATGAGGTGGATCCGGTAGGGAGTGCGGATTACATAATTAAATAAAAAGGGGACTACGAATATGGCGACTTGGATGGTACATTTCAGGATTGCAGAGAACCTGCTGAATAAGGGGTTACTGGTATCTGAAAAAGAGTTTGCAGTAGGGAATATTGGGCCGGATTGTGGTTTGCCTGATCAAGTGACGGGAGAATTTTTTCCTGACAAAAGAGTAACCCATTTTAAAGTCGATGGGAAGATCAATCCAGGTTTGTTTCTGGATCAGTACATAAAGAAAGATAGAGTTGATTTTACCAGTCCGAGGTTTTCATTTTATTTAGGGTATTATCTTCACCTCGTAACGGATGTGGAATGGAGTCGGATGCATAGGGAAAAAAAGAAAGAGCCTATGTATCAAGACATACTGGGAACGTCTGACTATACTAAAAAGATAAAAGGTGATTGGTATGGTTCGGATTTTGTGTATTTACATGAGAATAGGGATACGATTTTTCATCATGTATTTCAACAGATTAAGAGTTTCCCGGATTACCTGGATATTTTTCCTGAAGAACAGATTTCAAAACAGATTAGACGAATTACAGAATTTTATTTAGGTGATTCGTATGCTTTTGCATTGGATCCGGAATATAGGTTTGATTATTTAACACCCGATGAAGTGTCTCAGTTTGTTAACACGACGACCGAGATAGTAGTGGCTCATCTACAAGCAACTTTTGATGAAGAAATGTTGTGGGACCAACGACAGAAACATGAGATTTCAATAAGTAAAGGGTGATGTCTTGTTTCATTCATGGACCAAAATAGAAGACAAAGGGGATGTTAAGATGCTGGATATTCTGAAACAAAATAAAAAAAGCTGGGATACAGTCGCCCGCCATTTTAATGGAAAGGATGCATTGCCGAGTTACGGACCGTTTACACAGACGGAAGACGAATTGAGGCTGTTTGATGAAATCACCAGCAAAAAGGTGCTTGATATTGGATGTGGCAGCGGACACTCATTACTTTATATGAAGGATATGGGTGCCCGTGAAATATGGGGCGTTGACCTGTCAGAGACTCAAATCGAGACGGCAAAAGAAACGTTAAAGGGGTTAAATGCCAATTTATCCTGTTCGCCCATGGAAGAAGACATCGGGCTGCCAAAGGATTATTTTGACATTGTCTATTCGATTTATGCGATTGGCTGGACAACAGACCTGTCATCTACTTTAAGGTTGATTCACTCCTATTTGAAAACAGGTGGTTCAATGATCTTTAGTTGGGATCATCCCTTATACCCCCATATGAAAAGTGAAGGTGGCCAAATCTATCTGGAGGGTTCTTACCAGGAAGAGGGAATCACTACGTACCCGAACTTTAAAGGCGAAGATGCACCTGTCGTCATCCCTAAACGAAAACTGAGTACATATATAAATGAAGTCATCAAAGCAGGATTTACGGTTGAATCGGTTATTGAAAGCGACGTATCAGCAGCTTTTGACTCAGTGGAAGAGGAAGTTTCTGATCGCTATTACTCATTATATAAGGCGAGGAAATTTCCTACTACGATGATGATCAAGGCAAGGAAATGATAAGACGCTCATTTATTTAAAGGGGGGCCATCATGTTCTATAGAAGAAAGTTCTATCTAGTCAAAAAAGAGTTCGTCGAAACGTTCAATGCTCATTTCAATTACACCAATCTGCCGAACCAGCTTAAACACGGATCGCGACTGGTTGGCCGCTGGATGAAGGATCATGCTGAAGAGACCGTTGAGATCTTTGCGATTTGGGAATACGACAGTCGCGACGATTATATGAGGATTGAAACCAGCATCAGGAATGACGAAGAGCATCTTAAACGGATCAGGGATTGGTACGAACAGCATGGCGGAAGGGAACATGTGGCTAAGGAATATATCATCGAAATGAGGAATGAGGAGTTGGAGACGACGGTTCGATGAGTTAGGTGAGGGATGATGAAAAATTTCACGGACTGAGGATCAGACCCTGTTTTTATTGGAGTTGTTAGGGTTCCGCAATAAAGAAAATTCGACATGGAGGATCAATTAATCCAAAAAAGGATTAATTAATTGGAAATAGGATCGATAATTGTTATACAGGTTTGATTATTCTCATTCAGGATTGAAAGTGGTTCAAACAGGATCAATTATGGATGAAGGTCGGATTTCTACTGCCCATCCGATCACAGAATCCAGGGATGATCGGCATCACATCCCCATTTATAAGTAATATGGCTCAATAGCTCATCTATATCTGATCAATTTGTAAAAATACGTAAGAAAAAAGGTCGGATTTTGTTCACACAATCTATATCAAGCTGTATTGTTACCTTCACATCAACTCAACATCTCTTTCCTACAATAAAGTAGAAATACATATTCAGGATTGGAGATGAAGAAGATGAACAAAAAATTATTAATCGGTACAGGGGTTGCATTTTCATTGTTATTCAGCCCGTTCAGCCAGGCGTTTGCAGAAGAACCGACAGCAGGGGAAAGAAAACAGGTGGATAATGTAGCACACCGCGGGGCAGCAGGTTATGCACCAGAAAATACGATCGCCGGTTTTGATGTGGCAGTTGATATGAAGGCGGATTACATTGAAATCGATGTTCAACGAAGCAAAGATGGTGAATTGGTCGTCATCCATGACACAACGGTGGATCGTACCACAGATGGAACGGGAAAAGTGGGGGACTTAACCCTTGAACAGCTTCAAAGTCTTGATGCAGGTAGTTGGAAGGGAGAAGCATTTGCAGGAGAACCGATTCCGACCTTTGAAGAAATTCTTGATCGTTACCACGGTAAGGTTGGGATTTTAATCGAATTAAAGGCTCCAGAACTTTATCCTGGTATTGAAGAACAAGTGGCAGAAGCATTAATAGAACGGAATCTCGACAAGGCGCAAAACGAAAAAATCATTTTACAATCCTTTAACTTTGACTCTATGAAAAAAATGGACGAGCTGCTTCCTCATGTTCCGGTCGGTGTTTTAACTTCTAACCGTGCACTTACAACAGAGGAAGCATTAAAAGAAATCTCAACCTATGCGGAGTGGTTCAACCCAAGCTATGGAATCGTGACAGAAGAAGTCGTGAAGGAAGTCCACTCCCAAGGGATGCAAATTGGATCATGGACGGTACGCAGTCAAGAAGCAGCAGACTTCCTATTCGACATGAACGTCGACGCGATCATCACGGATTATCCGGATTATGTAGATCCTAGAAACTAATATTCTTTTAAAAGGGAGTGGCTTCTGCTGCTCCTTTTTTTGTATGGTTGCCGGGGGCAGACTCCAATCTTTATGGTATGATTATCCAAAAAGAAGGTGTTATTCGTTATGAATCTCGGAGATTTACTCTATCAGTTGGTCATCTTTTCATTACTGCTGGTGGGAGCCGTATCTTTCACCCTGTTCATCAGAAGGCTTATCATCAATCGTAAGAAAGAGGTTCAGGCTTCAGATGATCTCCATAAGAAATTAGATAGAATCATTGAATTGCTGGAAAAGCAAAACCAAGGTTAAAGACCGATCTATTAAATTACGTACAAAATGAAGTGAGGTACTAGTCAATGAATGAACTCAAGATCGTTATCGGCGCAGGAGAATATGTGAATAATCCTGGCTGGATCCATACACAGGAAGAGGATTTAAACTTATTAGACGAAAGTAAATGGAAAAACAGGTTCCTTGAAAGTTCTGTAGATGTCATCTTGGCTGAACATGTCTGGGAACACCTTACATACGAAGAAGGATTAGAGGCTGCTGAACTGTGTATCAAATATCTGAAACCTTCCGGATATATTCGTTGCGCCGTCCCAGATGGCTATTTTCCCAATGAATCTTATCAGCATATTGTACAGGTTGGAGGACCAGGTCCAAAGGATCACCCGGCTGCGGGTCATAAGATCGTTTACAATTATCATACGTTGACGAAAATGTTTGAAACGGCGGGATTTAAAGTGACATTACTTGAGTATTTTGATGAAGAAGGAACGTTTCATCAAAATCATTGGGACGGGGCTGACGGGGTGATTTTTCGTTCTAAGAAGTTCGATCCTAGAAACGAGGGGGAAAAGCTGGCGTTTCCTTCTTTAATTATTGATGCTGTTAAGCTATGAGGCGAATGCCTGGTTCTTGATTAAGTAATCCGGGTATTTTCCATGAAACAACTTTAATCTGGAATTTCGGTTACAGAAAAAAAGAAAATTCGACATGAGGGATTAATTACCTTCAATCAGGATTGATTCATTGAATGAAGGATCAATAAGTTTGAAACAGGATTAATTATTCTGATTTCGGATTGAAAGTGGTTGGAACAGGATTAATTACTGAAGGTTTTCTGATCATTCAAGCGGAATCAAGAGATAATAGTTGAGGTTTTCCTCGTACTGTTAATGATAAGTTGGTTTTTATCGTAAGTTGGCTGGTTTCGATGGGAGTTTACTGGGTCAGATCCTTAAATTTAAGTGAAGAAAAAATAATAACTCTAAAAAAGAGGCTGTTCCGGTCCTTTTCCCGGGACAGCCTCTTATTAACTTTATTCCGAAAAAGCTTTCGAATAATGAACGACACCCTGTACATTTCTAAGAGAATGCTCCGTCAATTCCAAAGCCATAAATACTTCATCAGGCACTTCAAACGGAGGCTTGATCTTCCATAATGTCGCTTGTTTAAAGCCAAACTTCGGATAATAGTCTTTATGCCCTAACACAATCACGGAATGATAACCGATCTCTTTAGCCTTTTGCAGGGCTGCACGTATCAATTGGCTTCCAATACCCTTTTTTTGAAAGGAGGGTGCTACAGACACGGGAGCCAGTGCCAGAGAATCTGCCACTTTATCATGATCGACAATGGTGATTTTAGAAAGTAGGATGTGGCCGACCACTTCATGGCTTTGATGGATGGCGACCAATGAAAGCTCAGGAATAAACGCATCTGATTTTCTAATTTTATTTACAAGCAGATGCTCTTTCTTGTCGCTATACTCCTCATGTAAAAATGCTTGTTTCGTCATTTCTTCTGTCATGCTATATTCTTCAGGGCGTTCTTGTCTAATGAAGATATCCATTTATAGTCTCCTTCTCTTTCATTAAAGTTATCGGGTTTATAAATGGTACTTTCCTAATGAATAGAATCATTAAGAAAGTTTTCATCCCAGTAATAAACAGTTGTTTAGCAAACAAAAACCTCCAAATTAGTATGAATTCATTATATATAGTTAGGATTTCGAGAGCAACCGGTATAAGGATCAGAAGAAGTCAGCTTGTCCAGAACCAGAAAGAACTATATAATAAAAAAGAATCTTAAACATAAAGGAGGGAATATTCATGCATTCGTTCACTGTAGACATCAAAGCCGAGAAGAAATATCTTGTTTTCATGATGTCTATTTTTGGAATTTCAGCTGTCCTCGGGACAAGTATGTCCTTTTTTAGCTGAATTTCAATAATGCGAACGAACGTATGAATTCCTGAAAATAGCGAAAGCCACGGGGAATGATTCCCTGTGGCTTTTTTTGATCTAGCTCCGGCGGCTAGAGGCTCGAGGTCATAAGATGAACTGGCCAAAAAGGCAAAAAGCGCCTTTCCGGCATGTTCATCTTATGCTTGTCGCCTCTGAACGAGCCGCCTCCGCTTTTCTATTAACCTTATGTTTATGAGAGGACGAAATGACATGATTAAAACAAAAAACAATATATATCTGCTTTATTTTTATCTCTTTTTTGCCCAGTTGTTCTTTGACCGAGCGTTGTGGGTCATCTACCTTGGCGATAAGGGGATGACCTTCGGTGAAATCGGCATATTGGAGGCGTTTCTCCACTTGGCCATTGTCCTGTTTGAGGTTCCGACCGGGATGATCGCAGATTTGTATGGGAGGAAGGTCAGCCTGGTGATCGGGAATGTGTTCAGTCTCCTTTATGCCTTGTTCATGCTGATGAGCGGGACGTTTTCGATGTTTACCCTGGCCTTTCTATCCATGGGTCTCATGGTGACCTTTCATTCCGGTGCCGAGCAGGCGTTTGCTTATGACACGTTGAAGAATGAAAAGCGTGAGAAGGATTACACGAGGATAATCGGAAGCATGACGGCCATTTCCCTTTTATCATTGAGCCTTGCCAAATTCCTAGGGGGATTCATGGCAGAGATCAGCTGGGAATGGGTATATGGTGCAACCATCGTCACCCATGTCCTTGCTGTAATTCCACTGTTTTTCATGAAGGAGCCGGAACGTGAAAAGACGGAGGATATCGGCGGAAGATGGTATAACCAGTGGGTTCATCAATTTAAATTAGGGGTTGCCGTTTGGAGAAATAACACGGTCATTCACCAGCCTGTTGTGCTATTTATCTTAGCGAGTGCAGTCATGGTGATCATGGTGTTCTACGGACAGGAATACTTCATTCAATTAGGGTATTCGCCTGTCGTGGTGGGAGCGGTGTTTACAATCGAAGGGCTCCTTGGTGTCCTGATGGCGAAGATCGCTTACAGGGTGGAGGCGCGATTTAAGTTCTTCAATATTTTATATTATGGCTTAGGTATTTTTCTCTTCTTTTTCATCCTGTTCATTTTCGCCACGGACTGGGCGATCCTGATATCGTTCCTGATCCTTGCACAGCTCTTGAGTCTGTTCGAACCGATCTTCAGCTCATTCGTGCAAAACTTTCTGCAAAGCAATATCAGGTCTACTTTCCTTTCGCTGATCGGATTAATGGAGAGCTTCGTCATCATGATCAGCTTTCCGCTATTCGGATTTGCCATTGAACGAACGGGGTTTACCGATGGGTTTGCGGGCCTGCTTCTGATTTTCTTCGTGCTGGCAGGCGGGTATTTGGTTGGTCAGAAATTTATTCAACGGATCAGGTAAAGAATGAGCTTCTCACTTTTAGGTGGGAAGCTTTTTTATCATCACGCCAGGAAAATTATGTTAAAATATTGAGGGGTAATACTATACTAGAGGGTAAACATGAAATATCTTTTTGATTTTTTTCTGGCAGTATCTTTGAATGGTCTTTCTTATTACATCGCAAGCTTCGTTCTTAGAAATGGTTTGCCTTTTTGGCAGGCATTGATTATCGGCTTTTCTGTCGTATCACTCGGGGCATTGACTGAAGCTTTGGGAAGCCCGATGTGGTTGATCGTATTGGTTCCATTTCCAGTGGGGATGTTCTTGCTTTACTCATTCCTTCAAGTACCGGTTCCTCAATGGTTTTTGCCTATTTGCTCACTCTTGCCATATACACCGTCATCCATATACCGATGAGTTATTTCTTTAATTTCCATTCGTTCATTCCGGCATGGAAACTATCTTAATCAAAAGGAGAGATTGTTGTGAATGCTGAAAAGATGAAAAAGACTTTCCGAGTAGTAGGATTAAAAGGAGAAGGAGCTTTCACTGATTTTAACACGGAGGTACCGAAGCTTGCCCGGCAATTTCTAGAGAGGTTACATGAAATCGAAGCCGAGCAGGGTCCTGAAATCGCCCTTTATGAACCTAAGAGAGCTTCGGACCATCTGGAAGGCATCTATTATGTCGGAATCATGGTGGGCGAATCATTCACAAACGTTCCGGTCGGGATGGAATATATCGAATTGGAAGAAGAATATGTTACGGCGAAAGGAAAAATCCATCACATTGGCAAGCTTCATAGCGAACTTGTACAGTGGATGGATGACCGGGGATATAATAGAAAACCGGATTCCTATATTGTGGAGACCTATCATCCTTTGGAAAATGGCGAGGAAGACGTAGCAGTTTACTTACCTATTAAAATGCAAAATTCATAAAAGGTAACAGAGGCTCATAAGCCGTGAAACCGGCTCAATATATTGAAAGGGGGTTGTTCAAGATGAAATTTCTCTGGGCGGCTGCAAACATTCTGATGCCGGTTTTGGTATTATTTCTGGCTTTTGCTACCTGGATCGGGTACATTGCAGAAGATATCCCGGAGTATTATCACTTTAAATGGGCAGCCCTTCTTCTTTTCTTAGTTGGGTACGCTATACAGTTTTATAAAAAAACAATCGGTCTGCTCATCGTATTGTTAAGCCTTGTTAGTTGGTTTTTACTGTAACTGGCTCGCCCTCATTGAAAAGGAAGGTTAGTAGAATAATAAGCTCAAGGCATTAACAATCACTCGAATGATTTCCATAAGATTTTTGATGCTTTTCATAAAGAAACAGACTATGTAAAAGAGGGCACGGTCGGTGAAGCAAGGTTAATCCCTATAAGAGAGATGGTTGAGTAAGCTGTCGGTTGGATGAATGAAAACAGGGGGGAGACATGAAATGCAATTATTTCATTATCACTGGTGGACGGACAAAGTGGAGGAAATGGAAAGGTTTTATCAGGAGTCAGGATTTGAAACCACGTTAAGAGTCGGTCGATACAATGGGGAAATGCACACATTCAATCCTCCTTTAAACTGGGAGGATTTCCGGGATAAAGACATTCGATTTAGAATCATCGAGATGGTCAAAGGTCAAACCAATCTGACATTTGGACACGGAAAAAGGGATATGTTCGACCATATCGGCTTCTTGGTTAAGGATCCTGAGTATTCAAAGGTCATAGAAAGAGCGAAAGAACTAAAGTGGAAGGTAAATGAAGGCGAACGAAGAACATTCATATTCACTCCCTGGAAGTTTCGGATCGAACTTCAAAAAAGGCGGGAAGTGGTCACTGAAGAAAAACACCCATCTATCCAAGCGATGGAGATTCACATGCCCTTCTGTGAAGACCCTGCCTTAGTAAGCAGCCTATTAGACTTTGAACTGATTGAACAATCTAGTGGAAAAGTAAAAATAAGGGACGGCGAGTGCACCCTTACTTTTTGCAACAGTGAGAAAAAGGAAGCGAGTCTGCATTCCATTATGTACCTTGCCAATCAAGATTTTAACAAGGTAGATCCTGTTCATACCACATTAATAGGAAGAACACAAAAATTGAATCAGTGAAACGACACCTTTTTATAATGGGGATTTTGATCCTGTTCGTAGCATCTTGCGGCAACCAGGACGAAATCACCGACCCTCACTTTATGTGGAGAGGTAATAAGTATATCACTACCTATGAACCAATAGAGGAAGAGCGATTAGCAGAACAGATGGGTGTGATAAAAGCAGAGGTAGAAGGCCCTGTTGATGAGAATGGGGAAGCCAGGGGTCTTCCGGAAGGCACGCTCCTTTTTAAAATTGATGATCAAAAAGAAAGTCCCGCAGACATGATGGCTTATCATATTGGGGATCGGTTTTATATAGCCAGAAAACTGGTCGTCTATCAATAAGCAAGCGTGGAAACCAACAGGATTGCATCTGTGGTCTTTCTTTAGAATAACGTAAATAATAAATGACCTATCTTATCATGTGGATCAGGAAGGGGGAATTTCGTGTTTTTATTTATCGCATTGGCGCTGCTCTTTCTTAATGTGGCGTTCCTTATATTAAAGCTAGTGGCTCCTTACTCGGAAATGATGAACTCATTTAAAACTGTGAATGGATTTTGGAAAGCTCAAGTGGCTTGTTTGGCTTTTGTCTTGCTCTTCGTATTTCTCCATTTTTCAGGGGAAGAGAGGGCGAAATGGCATACTAGCCCGGACTTTGTTTCAGATGGTCATTTGTATTTGGGTGATGAGAAGGGGAGCATCGAATACAATTCATTTGTGGTGGAGGAAGAAAACTTTGAAACGAATCTGATACTTCCTGAAAAAGCCGTAGGTGCAGATAAAGTGCGCCTTCTATTTTCTCACGATGGACACGGAAAAAAAGCACCGATAGCGTTACCGCATTCCCGGGAGAAGGAACAGCCAGTGACGCTGTGGTTTCCTGAAAGTGGGCAATGGAGAATGGATATTGAAATAAATGGTTCCGTTTACTCCTCGGTTGTGTTACCTGTCCAAGAGAAATAACTAGATCACAGGGATAGGTCCCATGGTTTATAGTGGAATAAGAGCCAAGGGGGTCTGTCCCTGGTTCATCTTCATTCCTCTCTTACTGATTTCGTATCAGGTCGGTGTAAAAGACAAATGTGGCTGCTGGCCGGTTTCAATGAGAAAATGCCCATTTGTTCGATTTTACTATTTAAATGGTTATTGGGGTTTGTCCTCCACACGTTGAGTGTAAGCGTGCAGGGTGGGCAGATCCCATTTTTTTGTCTTAGAAATTATCTGATGACCATAAAAATTATTAAAAATAAATAAATATTTATTGATAAACAATAAATTTGGGGGTAGATTTAAATTAACAATCAATAAGCGAGGTGCTTTTAATGAAACGGGAAACACTCTTTTTAAAGATCGCTCTATTTCTTATCGGGATTCCAATTGTTGCTTTGTGCGTCTTGGGATTACCTTGGTTAGCCATGGATGTGGCAGAAAGTGATTCGAGGCTTGCGTATGTGGTATATGGCATTCTAGTCGTTATGTATATTTCCGCTATACCGTTTTTCATTGCATTGTTCCAAGCCTTCAAACTTTTAAGCTTTATTGACAAGAACAACGCGTTCTCGGAATTATCCGTAAAAGCGTTAAAGAATATAAAGAAAAGTGCCATTGCCATCAGTCTTATATATGTATCAGCGATGCCGCTCTTTTATATCTTGGCGGAGGTTGATGATGCCCCTGGTATCATATTGATCGGGATGATCTTTATATTCGGTGCAGCGGTGATTGCGGTCTTTGCGGCTGTTTTACAGAAGTTACTGAAAAATGCCATCGATATCAAATCTGAAAATGATTTAACGGTCTGAGGTGAAAACAATGACAATTATCATCAATATTGATGTGATGCTGGCTAAGAGGAAAATGAGTGTAACAGAGCTCTCGGAAAAGGTTGGAATCACGATGGCAAACCTCTCCATATTAAAAAATGGAAAGGCAAAGGCGGTGCGATTCTCGACGCTGGAGGGAATTTGCAAGGCTTTAGAATGTCAGCCGGGAGATATTTTGGAATATCAAGGTGATGAAGACAATCAAGTTGAATAAAGGAGAGGCTTTAAAAACATAGGAGGAACACATGATGAGAGCACTAATACAACTCGTTCGATTTGGTAGGGAGCAGGCCCTTTCATGTTTGTTTCCCGTCGTTATTTTTGCCTCATTGGCTCTTACACAAATCATATCGCTTCCCTTTCTGTCGCGGTATGACTGGCTGCTCATCATCTGTCTGTTCATGCAGCGGGTGATGGTGCGATCAGGACTGGAAACACGGGATGAATTGAAGGTGATCACCTTATTCCACCTGATTGGTCTGGCCCTTGAACTGTTCAAGGTCCATATGGGTTCCTGGGGGTACCCTGAGGATGGGTATTCAAAAGTATTCGGAGTGCCTTTATACAGCGGTTTCATGTACGCGAGTGTGGCAAGTTACCTTTGCCAGGCGTGGAGGAGGTTGAAGGTTGAACTGGTTCAGTGGCCGCCGTTCATTGTCGTTGTCCCCCTTGCATCTGCAATTTATTTGAATTTTTTCACCCATCATTATTGGATCGATATCCGATGGTGGTTATCAGGACTTGTCATAATCGTCTTTTGGAAATCCTGGGTTAAATACCAGGTTGGTGGAACATGCTACCGTATGCCCCTTGCCCTTTCATTTGTACTCATCGGCTTTTTCATATGGATTGCCGAAAACATCGCAACCTTCTTTGGAGCCTGGGAATATCCAAACCAAACCGATGCCTGGAGTCTCGTTCATCTGGGGAAGGTAAGCTCATGGCTCTTACTGGTGATTGTGAGCTTTTTAATCGTGGCTACATTGAAGCTGGTGAAGGGGAAGAGTTCTGTCAAGGTAGGAACCAGTCACTATTCATAATGTCAAAGAAAGGATCAGTCGTTCAGGGACGACTGATCCTATCTTACTATAATCAGCACTAACGAATGTATCGTTTAGTTCGGCCCGTTTATCAATAAAACCGGGGACAAATCACCATTTCCACCTCCATAGAATTCAATGGAATTTGCGTTAAAACCGGCGGCTGTTGTGGCCTTCAGTTTGAATTGAGTCCTGCCATTGCGATTGAGTTGCGATAGAGCGGACGCCGGAAGCTCTACATCGATGTAGCTGGAAACGGCAGGTGGTTGAAAGCTAACAAGGTTACTCAGACTTGCACTGGCTGAATAATCACTTTGTTCAATGGCGGCAGTTCCAAAGGTTCCGCTTTTTATGTCCATGGATATGGAGGAAATCGTACCTGTAAAGGATTTGGTGTAAAGGCGGACCTTGGCGGTGTCTATGGGCAAGTCTCCCAGTACAGTGGTGTCAAATGATAGGAGTCCTCTATAAGTGTCTGTATTGTACATTCCTTTGTCCCCGACTTTGATATCACCGGTTCCTATGCCATCGGCTGTGAAGCGGCCTGCAAACCCATCTTCCCCTGATAGGGAAGAGAGAGTTACATGTTCACTTGGGGCGCTATCATCGATGACATATTCTTCTTGCTTTATGGTTTCAACATTACCGGAGCTGTCCTGACTGAAAAATTTGAGGGTTGTATCCTCCAAGATGTCAATTGCTCCAGTATATAAGGTGGATTGGGAAGAAGGGACTGAGCCGTCTGTCGTGTAATAGGTGTCTGCTTCTTCATTTGTCAGCAACTCCACCTGAATGGGCTGACTGTATGTTCCTCCCTTGGGACTGGCTGATGTGATGGGGGCAACTTCATCATTTTCACTATTTTCCTCTGAGAATGAATGGAAGAATTCCCACATCATCCTGCTGGCATCGGGACCTTGAGGGTCTGTATAGCTTCCTTGCGAACTTCCTCCAGACCAGGCATGCCCCATGTTTTGAACATTGACCTTCTTCATCCAAACCTTCCCGTCCCCGCCTTCATACTCATTCACAGAATAATTTCTCCCCCCCGATACGGTTCCATTCACCGTTCGTTCAGGCTGGTCATCCATCCATCCGTCTTCTGAAGCGTCTTGTGCTAAGTCATTCGTGACGGACCATTGAGTGATCACTTGTTCCCCATTAACCGGGTAGACCGTATAATCAGAAGTTCCGTGAAAGACGATGACGGGTACTACGGCTGCTCTACTTCCCATTGCCTGATAGGCCGTCCTTCCTTGTCTAACAGGGTCGGGGCCTCCACCGGACATGGCTGAAAAAGCTGCGGTGGTACTGGTAGCGGCTTTATATTCGAGTCCTGCTCCCACACCGATCCCCGAGAAGAGGTCTGGATATGTAGCCCCCATGATGACACTCATGGCTGCTCCGGCAGATAGTCCGGCAACATAGACATGTTCATCCTTTATAGAATAACCATCCTTTATAGTGTTCACTATGCCGGCAATAATGGCAGGTTCCCCGCTTCCCCTCGACTGATGAGCCGTCTCAAACCAGTTCCAACACTTATTTGAATTAGAACTGCTGGTTTGTTCAGGGTATAGGACCAAAAATCCCTTTTCATCAGCAAGTGCATTCATTTTTGTTCCGGTCGCGAACTGACTTGCATCTTGTGTACATCCGTGGAGCATGACATATAAAGGGTATGACTTACTTCCGTCATACTGCTCGGGGACATACAGTTTGTAAGGCTTTCCTCCATAGGAACCATTCAAGAATTGGCCGGCAGCAAAAGATGAACTTGGAGACAGTGTGAATGCACTTAACAACACCAAAGCGATCGTCACAACCCAAACATGTTTACATATCTTCATAAAAATTCAGCCCCTTTCTAGCAAAAGTGTAAAGATTGGGAGTTACAAATAAGTTACATGGCTTTTATTCAAAATTTCTAGAGTTCGTAAAAGTAAAATCGAAAATAGCTGATAAATGCCTTCAAGTTCCTTGGTGGAGAGGATAAATTGTCCACAGAAGAAAAGAATAAAAGAAGCAAAAAAAGTGAACGAATAACACTTATGCGATTTTATACTATGGGAGTGAGATGAAATTGACGATACTCGTTACGGGCTTCAATGGAAAAGTGGGGATAGAAGTTGCCAAGAAATTGAAAGAAAGAAGCATTTCCATGAAATGTGCTGTGAGAAATGTTGAAAAAGCAGAAGAGAATTTTGGAGACGGATACCGTTTCACTAAATTGGATTTAGCCGAGCCCACTACATTTGATGGGGCACTGGAAGATGTGGATCAGGTCTTTCTCATCTATCCACCTGGAGACAAGCTTGAGTTTCAAACGTTTCTCGAGGCTATCAAACACAAGGGAATCAAGCATATCGTTTACTTATCCGTCAAGGATGTTCAATATCTGCCTTTCATCCATCACTATAAAAACGAAAAGCATATAAAAAAACTTGGCATCCCGTATACCTTTATAAGGGCAGGATATTTCATGCAGAACCTGCAAGACTTTTTGGGTGATGAAATCAAGGAAAGAAGAAGGATTTTCATACCTGCAGGGAAGGGGAAAACCAGCTTCGTCGACACCCGTGACCTTGCAGAAATCGCTATCCACGCTTTTCAAAATCCTGGGGAGCATACGAATAAGAACCACGTGATTACCGGGGATAGAGCACTTGATTTCTATGAAGTCGCTGATCGTATGACGACGATTCTTGGGGAGAAGGTTCACTATTCCAATCCGACTGTTAAGGAATTTAAATCGTATATGTTGAAAAAAGGGGAAAAAGAGGATTTCGTGAATGTAGTCATCGGCATCCATTTTCCAACCAAGTTAGGGCTGGCAAAAGGGGTGACTCATGAGTTTGAAAGAATAACCCATACAAAGCCCATCACCATTGAACGTTATATTGAAGATTATAAAGAGAATTGGGTGAAAGATTGATTTCTACGAGTCCAATCTCCCGTTTATTCAAGCACATCACCCTGCACATATTAAAGGATAAACCAACCCCCTCCTCGAATAGGAATAGAGAGAATGGAGGGATGCTCATGAATGGCAAGATCGAGGTTGAGAACTTAACCAAAACGTTTAAAAAAGGAAACGTACAAGCGGTAAAAGGCATAACATTCCAAGTCGGGGAAGGCGAGTTTTTCGCCTTTTTAGGTCCCAATGGTGCCGGGAAATCAACGACGGTCCAAATTCTGACGACGCTGATCAATGCTTCTTCAGGAAAAGTGGAAGTGGCAGGTTATGATGTGATCCGGGAGCCGGAGCATGTTCGCCGGCATATTGGCGTTGCCCTGCAGGAGACGGGGGTGGACCCCGATCTGACAGGACGGGAGATGGTAGAACTACAGGCGTACATATTCGGCTTCGGGAAGGAAGAGGGAAGAAGGCGTGCTCAGGAGCTGCTTGAGATCGTGGATCTGTCAGAAGCATCCGAGCGAAGGATCGGCGGTTATTCAGGAGGGATGAGGAGAAGACTGGACCTTGCCCTCACTCTGGTCAACGAACCGAATATCCTTTTCTTGGACGAACCGACAACGGGACTTGACCCGTCGAGCCGGGCGGCGATCTGGAAGGAACTTCGCCGGCTGAATAAGGAGAAGGGGACGACGATTTTTCTCACGACACAGTATTTAGAAGAAGCGGATTCCCTGGCGGACCGGATCGGCATCATCAATAAAGGTGAAATCGTCGCCATGGGCTCGCCGAAAGAATTAAAGGCAGAAATCGGTCAAGACTTAATTACCCTCACATTGAAAGATCCTGATGGCATCCAACGAAGCGTTGAACTGATCGGGATGCACATGGAAGGAGTCGACGTTCTCGCTCAACAAGACAAGATCCTTGTATATGTGGAAGAAGGGACAAAGCAGCTTCTCGAGGTCGTCCGTATCCTGGACACAGAAAACTTCGGGATCATCGATATTCAATTGTCTTCCCCCACCCTTGATGATATCTTCCTGAAATTGACGACTGAGGCGAAAGAGGGGGTGAAGAGCCATGGGGAATAACGTTTTCAAGGATACATGGTTGATGACGGTCCGGAATATCAAAACCACCATCCGAAACCCATTCTCATTCATTCCTAACTTGATCATATCTGCTTTCTTCCTTCTTGTTTATGAAGGTGGATTGAGCGGTATTTCTGAACTTCCAACCTTTGAAGGGGCAGACTATCTCGCCTTCATCCTGCCTGTTTCCATCGTATCTGCTGCCATTGGAGGAGCAGGGGGAGCGGGGCAGAGCATCGTGAAAGATATTGAGACCGGTTTCTTCTCAAGGTTGCTTCTCACACCGGCATCTCGCCTTGCCATCGTGTTAGGGCCGATCATCGCCGGGATGCTTCAGCTTCTGGTTCAAACCCTTCTGATCATCGGAATGGCTTTCTTACTCGGCTTGGAAGTCAAAACCGGGTTTGCCGGCGTATTGTTTGTCCTGTTAATTGCAATCGGCTGGGGCCTTGCCTTTGCCGGTTACTCCGTCGGGATTGCACTGAGGACGAGAAATGCCCAGGCAGCCCAGGCGGGGACGTTCATCTTTTTTCCACTGATTTTCTTAAGTACGACGTTCGTTCCTTATGAATTGATTGAAGCGCAGTGGTTAAAAATCGCTGCTACCATCAACCCGACTACTTATGTATTTGAAAGCATGCGCACCGCTCTCATTGATGGGTGGGTATTCTGGGAGTTGATGCAGGGAGTGATCGCTATCGTAATCGTTTGCGCCATCACGATCACCTTTGCTGCCGTTTCGGCCAAAGGAGCTGTATCACGGAAATAATGCAGCAAGAGAAATCCTTCTCTCAATGGGGAGGATTCTTTTCATAAAAATGGTTGACATCCTTAACTGTAAATATTATTATTACAGTGTACTCGGAAATAAAGATTATATTTTTTATCATAACTGTTACTTTTTTTATTACATTTTAGAAGGAGTGTGTAAACACATGGTCAATTTATTTCTGACACCAAGTTGTACGTCCTGCAGGAAAGCAAGAGCGTGGCTTGACGAACATTCAATACCTTACGTGGAACGTAACATGCTGACAGAACCGTTGACACCTGATGAGATCAAGTCGATTCTTCGCCTGACGGAAAATGGAACAGAAGACATTATCTCAACTCAATCAAAGGCTTTCAAGGAATTAAACGTAGACATCGATTCTTTGCCACTCCAAGATTTATATACAGTAATCAAGGAGAATCCGCAAATGCTGCGGAGACCCATCATGTTAGATGAAAAGAGATTGCAGGTCGGTTATAACGATGAAGAAATCCGCAGCTTCCTGCCAAGGAAAGTGCGTACCTTCTCATATAATGAATTGCAAAAGCTTGCCAATTAACGAAAGCCGGATTCTTGACAGTCTAAACTGTAAAAGTTACCATTACAGTAACATCCGTGAAGGAGGCAGGCCATGAATAGCGACTTTACATTAGCCATCCACAGTTTAACGTACCTGGCACTGCAAACGGACCGCATGTCTACAAGCGATTCCATCTCAGAAAGTGCCGGCGTCCATCCGGTCCGGATCCGCAAAGTCCTTAGTCTGTTGAAAAAGCAAGGATTCATCACGTCTAAAGAAGGAACGGGCGGTGGATTCATTTTTGCAAGGGAACTGAGCGATATCAATCTGTGGGATATTTACAAGATCACATCAGAAGGCGCCCTGCAGCCGAAATGCACAGCATCCAACGAAAAGTGTCTCGTAGGAGCGAACATGAAAAATGTCCTGTTTCAGATTTTCCTTGGCGCAGAAGAACAACTGGGTGATTACTTAAAGGACTATACCATCAAAGATATCATCGAGATGATCAATCAAGAGAAAGCATAGAAGGCTTTCTTTTTACATTAAATGTAACAAATAATATTACAGTTGAGAAGGTGAAAAAGTATATGTCTAACCAGCAATCTATTTTGAAAATTGGGGATTGGGTCAAAGGGAAATTACTTACTGGTGAATTGGTCATCGGCTATATAGAGAACCTTGATACCAAAGGGGGAGCCGTAAAAGCGAAAATCGTGACCAGTGACAATAAAACCATTGAAGGAAAAAGCATTCCCCTGTTAAACAGACAGGTGAATAAAATCCCTGATGCACACGTCACAAATAAGGAGCAGATACAGTTCCTCATTGACCTTGCCTTGGAAACAGGGGATGAAGAGTGGTTCTTAGAACTGACTGCTACGTTGAACTCCATGAGGGAGCTTGCAGAGGGTGTAAAGTGAATATCTTGAAAAAAAGCTGAAGAATAGGATTCTTCAGCTTTTTCTGTGGGTGCCTACAAAGAAGATTCGACACTAATGAAGGGCTGCTATCTCTGTTTGTTAATGACCAATCCTGATAAAACCAGCACGATCATTGTGCATCCCCCAAACACACCAGCATACAGATAAGGCATGACGATATCACCCAGATCCCTTATAGGTTCGGGTGGGACTAAACTTATTCCAAAGAAGCAAATAATATATAGAAAAGACCGGTACCGAAAGAAATCAAAACGATATCTTTTCCACTCCATTTTTTCTTCCTTCCATAGAAAAGAAAAACAGCGGTCGTGATAAAGAGTGACCATGCAAAAGATACCCACAGCCCGGCCACCGTCCGAATGAAAATAAACGAGAGTAATAAGAGTAAACTAAACAACATTCCAGAAAGAAAATTCTTCATATTGCCCCCTTGTTTTCTTTAAAGATCTTAACCACTAAGCCTGAAAGAAAAGCTAAACAGGTATACACAAAAACCCATACCAGGAACGAATCATTGAATACAGTAAAAGTGGCAACAAGCGTCGCTAGAAAGACCACCAGTGGTGAGACCAGGATGTTTTTAAAGAGGTAATAACCAACCATACCGACGATCATCGAAAGGACCGGAAATCCTAATAAAATCATGAATACAATATCCAAGAGCTGTCACCATCCTTTTAGTGTAATTTTACACAAAAAGGATATATTTATCAATTGCATCTTTTCAATCATTTTATGTAACGAGGTCATGACTAACCAACATGAAAACAAGTTGACTTCAAAATAAATACGATATATAATTATCTCATATTCAAGATATTTTAAATTGAGATTTATTTTTTAACTGTATATCTCGAATTCGAGATAATAATCAAAGAATACGAATCTACATTATCGATAACATTAACTTTAATAGGAGAGTGAATGAAATGAACAAACAAACAATGGGGATCCATCATATCACCGCCATCGTCGGACATCCGCAAGAAAACGTAGATTTTTATTCTGGCGTCCTTGGCCTGCGCCTGGTAAAGCAAACCGTCAATTTCGATGACCCGGGTACGTATCATTTGTATTTCGGGGATGAAGGCGGGAAGCCGGGTACGATCATCACATTCTTTCCATGGGCTGGTGCCTATCAAGGCAAGATCGGGGACGGGCAGGTGGGAGTGACATCGTATGTCGTTCCAAAAGGCGCAATGGGCTTCTGGGAAGAGAGACTCGAAACGTTCAGTATTCCGTTCACGAAAATGGAACGATTCGGTGAAGAGTATTTGGAGTTCGATGATCCACATGGACTTCACCTGGAAATCGTGGAACGGGAAGAAGGAGAAGCAAATACCTGGACGCATGGAGGGGTGACACCTGAAGTTGCCATCAAAGGTTTCGGCGGTGCGACTCTCTTATCGTCTCAACCGAATCAAACGGCTGATCTATTGGAAAACGTCATGGGGCTCGAACTCGTCGGGGAAGAAGGAGATTTCAAACGCTTCCGTTCACCTGCTGATATCGGTAACATCATCGACCTGAAATTAACCCCGATCGGACGCGGTCAGGCAGGCGTCGGCACCGTTCATCACATTGCCTGGCGTGCAGTCGATGACAGAGACCAACTGGAATGGCAAAAGGTCGTGGCTGACAATGGATACCGCGTCACACCGGTACAGGACCGCCAATATTTTAACGCAATATATTTCCGGGAGCACGGTGAAATCCTGTTTGAAATCGCAACGGATCCTCCCGGGTTTGCACATGATGAATCCCAGGAAACGATGGGGAATAGCTTGATGCTTCCGGAGAGATACGAGGCTCATCGGGAGCAAATTGCACGGACATTGATTCCGATTGAGGTTCGGGAACTGGATTGATTTGAATAGTGGGACGGTTCGCTTGCTGATGAGGCATGTAACCGTCCTTTTGGTTTTTTTTATAAAGAAAAAATTCGACAACCTGGCATGATTACGGTAGTGGAAAATAGATTTTTTGGGACATTACAGCATCAGCACGCCTGGGTCAGACCTCAGTTTTCGGTGCAATCAGAAAAAAACAATGCCCCTGCCATAACCAGCAAGAGCATTGTCTTCATTATCACTAGAAACCAATCGGCTTATTTATATCCTATAAATCTTTTATACCGTTACATCCTTTTCCTCGTGATCTTTACGGATCTGATTTAACTCCTCCGTCAGCCGCAGGAATTCTTCTTTGTTTCGATCACGTAAAGATTGGTCGATTTTCTGTTCGAGTTGCTCTTTCCGGAATGTTAGCAGGGCCTTGTCCAAAATCATTTCTGCAAAAAGAGAGTCTATGCCGGGTACCTCGGACTGTGGTGAATTTAGCAAATACTTCTTCATGAAAAATCAACTCCTTGACCTTTTTTCTATTATACTAACCATTGTCTCAATATTCAAACATTTTAAACAAAAAAGTTAAATTTCTTTAATAAATGAAAAAACACTGACATTCTTTTTACATTTCTTTTACCATGATAGATAGAACGTAAAAAGGGGGATTTCAAATGAAAAGACCTGAAGTCATTTTGAACGTCTTTTCTTCTATTGATGGGAAAATCACAACGGCTCCGAACCGAAATGTGATGGAATGGACAGCAGCAGGGATAGACGGGGAGGCGAATGACATCACGCATCAGCTGTATGATGAATTGGATTGCGATGGGTTGGTATCAGGTAGTGAAAGTCTGATTGTGTGGGGAAACGATTGGGTGGAACTGGAGAAACCGATTTATGAGCCCCGGAAATCAAAGGCGTATATTGTGTTTGATGGGAAGGGACGCATTGACTGGTTCCAGACTGAAGGGTTATTGGTTATCACCCGGGAGGATGTTCCGGGGGACTATATCGAACAATTAGAACGTAAGGGAATTACCTACCTGCAAGCGGGCAGAGGTGATTACATCGATTTGCCTCTCGCGCTACATAAACTCTATGAATCAGGCTTCAGGCGATTGGGGCTTAGTGGAGGCGGAGGGATCAATGGGGCGTTTTTAAGACAGGGATTGATTGATGAAGTGAGCCTCGTCATTGCCCCTTTAGCCATAGGTGGAACGGCTACACCATCCCTTTTCGAATCACCGGATTTAACCGATTTGGGAAGCGTCACCCGTTTGGAATTGAAAACGATGAAGCCTGTCGGTGAGGGTTCGGTGTGGCTTCATTACCAGGTAAAAAAGTAGCGGAAATAGTAAGAGCCTGCCCTTCTCGGTGAAACGAGGTGAGGGGCAGGCTCCATTTTATTTAAAGAACATCATCAATAATCTCCTCAAACGTATCACTCACACGGCTTCTGTTAACCAGGATCTCCTGATTGTCGAGGGTCACGCTTCCTCTGTGTTCATCCAGGTTGAACTTTTCTTTCAAGGCAGCCATCGTTCCTTTGCTGCGCTTGTCGATTTCGAAGTAGATGGTGGTTTCATGATCGCCCTGAAGGATGTAGACTTCAAGTTCATCAAGCGTTCGGCTGTATTTCCCGAAGGATGGGGTGAATTCATATTGCTGTACGAAAGGACGGTTCGTTTTCACCCATGCCGGGGTGTTCTGACTCTCCATCTGCTTGAATTTAAATCCGATGACCTTGATGGCATCAATAATATTTTCATGTACGGTTGTCGGGTCAACCGATACGTAATCCTTGTCCTTTGGGTCAACAGCATTCTTGATATCGACGCCCGTATCGATCCAGACCGGTGGCACGTTCTTCTGCGTTTCAGGATGTAACATCGTGATCGGCGTATCCAGAGGTACCTTGAATGAGAACGGAATGTGCTTCTTTTCTCCCTTTGAAATAGTAAAGGGATCATTGAGCTGATGGATTTCCACGACGGCAGGTGACAGTCGATCGCCGCCTTCATGGCCGTACAGCGTCATCAGCTTCAGGTGGATCGACTCGATTCGTTGATCCGTGCTCCCGCCTTTTACCTCAACGACTCCCGCGAGCATCTCACCCTGCTGAATATGGACATTCATCACCTTTGTATCAACCGTCGCGGAACCAATGCCGAAACTGGCAATCACTTTATTGAACATGGACATGTGGATTCATCCCCCTTCTTGTTATTCCCATAGTAGCATAGATTACCAGGGTGAGAGGTTAGGGTGATTTCTTTTTAAATGAAATAAAAAAAGTGTTCATGATTGATGAACACTTCTACCTCTATGATTGTCACGCCGCCAGAATGACGTAACGCCAATCGTATAAGGTGAATGTGATACCTCACATTCTTCTTTTAGCCTAAAGTATGAAACGGGTTTCATAGCAAGGGGGAATTTGAAATTAAAATATAATATTCCACAAATAAGCAGCGCCTGTTGAGTCCCAAATGAGCCTAAAGAAAATTCGACACGGAGGATCAATTAATTGAAAAACGGATTAATAAATCAAATTTCGGATCATTAAATCCTAAACCGGATTGATAATCCGAAATCAGGATTGAAAGTGGTTCAAACTGGATTGATTATTGTCGCGAAGGTACACTCCATCGAAGTAATCATCCCAAAATCGTCCTGCAGCCTCTCCAAAACTCCTAATCTCTTTAAAATTAGATAAAACCCGTCCCGAAAATTTCTTAATTAGGGGTTGAGAAGGAAAAATAGGTCGAGATAAAGAATGTCTAATGAGCGGAATAGATTGAAAACGTAGAGCCTAAAAGGCAAGAAAGAGAGAAACCTAAGGGAAGTGTATGACATGAATACGAAGCTGATCATTATTGAAGGTATACCTGGATCAGGAAAGACTACAACAGCTACCTATATCAAACATCATTTGGAGGAGTCAGGATCACATGTAAAGCTTTATCAGGAGGGAAATCCAGGGCATCCTGCAGATTACGAATTTACTTCCTGTTTAAATCATACTCAATTCAGGGAGCTCTTAACTAAATATCCAAAAGAGCAAGATCTAATCATGAAGTATACAAAAGAAAAAGAGGACTGGTATTTTATTCAATATCACGAATTAGGGAAAGAGGATGGCGGTAACTCTCTTATCGCGGATGATTTAGCCTCTTATGATGTGTATGAATTGAATTTGGAAACGTATGAAAAAGTGTCATACAACTATTGGGAGGAATTTATTAACGATACGAACTTTGGCAACACCGTATATATTTTTGAATGCTGTTTTCTACAAAATCCATTTACAAAATTTATTGCAAAACATAACGCCGGCGTACCCAGACTGGAACATCATTTATCCAAGATCGGCTCTTTGATTAACCCTCTGAATCCTTTGCTGGTCTATTTGTATCAAGATGACATCCGTAAATCTTTTAAACAGGTTTTTGAAGAACGTGATCCAGGCTGGAGGGACTTCTTCACCGACTATCACATGAAGAATGGCTACGGAAAAGATAAACATCTCACAGGGTTCAATGGACTGGTTGAGTACTTGGAAATGCGAAGGGATGAAGAATTAAGATTGATTGATTCCATGGATATGAGAAAACTACTCATAAAGAATGATGAGAAGGATTGGGAAGAATATAATGGATTGATTAATAGGGAGCTTTCTCATTTAGAATAGAGGGAGACATGGTACGGTCCTCTTGTTTCTTGAGGATTTTCCCCTTTAACTTATGTTACTATCTTCTATAGGAACAATAGGATATAATGGTGCCACTAAGCATCATACATACGGATAGGTAACATAGGAGGCTATTATGCCGAGAACGAAGTACGTAGAAATATATGAAGATTTAAAGCAAAAAATTGAAAAGAATGTCTATGAGTATCAGCAATTGCTTCCTTCAGAGAATACGCTGGTGAAAGAGTATGATTGCTCACGGAATACAGTGCGCAGAGCGATTGGGAATCTCGTCAATGAAGGGTATGTGCAGACGAAGCATGGCCAGGGGGCTCGTGTGATTTATCAGGATTTCAAGCAGAATGAATATATGTTTGGGGAGACGGAGACGTTCAAGGAGTTTGCCCTCCGAAATCATAAGAAGCATCAGACGAAAGTGGTTGTGTTTGAGGAATTGACCGTGGATGAATCGATTCATGAGCACACGCTGCTTCCGGTCGGTGTTGACGTGTATCATCTCAAGCGTGTCCGTTATTTAGAGGGGAATCCGGTGATCATGGACTACAATTATTTCCGGAAAGATGTCGTAAAAGGTCTCACAATCGATATCGCGGAAGATTCGATTTATGAATTTCTGGAAAGAGAGTTGAACCAGAGAGCGGTCACGGCAAAGAGGAAAATGGTTGTGGAACGAACAACGGAAGCGGATGAGGAGTACTTGAAGCTGGATGGATTTAATAGTGTCGTGGTTGTGACGAGCCACATCTTTAATGCAGATGGTGTGATGTTCGAGCATACTCAATCCAGACATACACCAGGGAATTTTGTCTTTTTTGATCAGACACAGCGGAAATAAAAAAGTGTACGAGATATTTTCATCTCGTACACTTTTTTTCTCTATTTTGCTAGTTTTGCAGCTAAGTGGATAAACACACTGGATGTCCATGTATGGGCCAGGTCTCTTAATCCTTCTCCTGTTTCTGCATGGAAGTTTTCCGCAAATCCCCCGTGCTTGCAAAGGTCCAGGAATTTCCGTGCTACTTCCGTTGCCAGTTCAAATTCTCCGCACTCTTCAAATGCTTCTACAAACAGGAGGGTGGTAGGTGCCCAAATCGGTCCCCTCCAATACGCATCCTCTTCATATAGAGGGCTGTCGATTGCTTCGGAAGCGATTCCCCATTTGGTTAAATACCGGTCACTGCTCAAGACTTCAATCATTTTTTTTCGAGGAGCCTCAGGAAGTTTGTCGGCCAGAATAATCGATACCAATGGCAGACTCCCTTGACTCTCGATCATTTTTCCGTCTCTGGTAAAACGGGCGACGGGCAGGTCATCTACCAGAAAGTACTCACAGAACTTCTTCGTATATCGTTCCGCTTCCCTTTCCCAATACCTCTTATCCTCTTCGTGCTCCAATTTACCCGAAACAACGGCCAGCATATCCATCGATTTAATCAGGAACGCCGTCAAATCAGGTGAATCGATGATATTGGCGTCTCTGAAAACGGTGCTGTTATCCTGTCCGGAGTCATTTCCGTGATGGTACTCGCAAATGCCATCCCCATTAAAATCCTTGTATTGAAGATAGAATTCTACATGTCTCTTAATTTGAGAGTAGATGGTCTCCAATTGCCCGGTGGACAGCGACATTTTCTCCATCATTTTCAACACGAATAAACCTTGTACCGGCGGTTTGGAGAAATTCCAGCGGATGGTCGAATCGCTGACGGACCCCGGGATTTGACCTTTATCGTCCTGGTGATCGAATAGCAGCTGGATCTGATCCCAAGCGAGCTCATCGTCGACACCGGCAAGAGCCAATCCGTTGAAGGCATTGTCCCAGCTCCATACACCAGGGAAGTTGGCATTCGACATATACATGGCTTTTCTTTTTAAAAGACCTTGCTCATTCACGATACATGTCCAGTTCAGATAAGCCGCTTCTCTGAGTGTCTGTTCATATCCTTCAGGGACATCCGGCTGTTTTGATAAGAAAGCAGAAAAGTGATTCGTGCTTTTTTCTAAAGCTGCTTCAAACGTGTATTCTCTTTTTTCCGGAACAGCCCCGTGGGTCGGGACGTCTTCGATGACACAAAGGAAGTCTTTGTCACCTTCATTTTGGGTAATGTGTATACTGGACAGGTTATCCGCCTTATTCGTACTGCCGGTCGTGTCCATGAATACATTTTGCTGCAGGCTGACTGAGCCGTTCGGTGCAAAGATCATGTACTTGGTCAGATTCTTGTAGCTGTTGATGAGGCAGAATTCTTCACCGGTATTCCCTAATAGATAGTTATATTCAAAGTTGAAAACAGGCTGGGTATCGAGTGTGAGCCCAACGTTCTCTCCAGTGCCTTTTGCAAAGATTCTCTCTGAATCTTCAAAGCAAAGCTGTAATTCTCCGCCGTCGAATGAAAGGGAGATTTTAAATTCATCGGCTTTATATGTGTACTCAACCGGGATCCCGTTCACTGTAGGTATGATCTTGAGTGCATTCTGGTGCTGCTTGGATTTACCTCGTACTGAATTAACATAAATACCTTTTTTCTCAGGGACTTCGCTCTCCTGGTATGTGAGTGCCATATAGGAACCAAAGTGGCTCATCGGCGTGACTTTTATATCCAACTTTCAACACTCCTTTTCACAATTTTTCTTGACAACTTTTGATAACAATTTATACTGTACTATAACGAACTTGTTTAAACAAGTTAGAAAATTTATGTAAGCGATTAAATGAGGAGGTCATGAGATGGGCTTTAAAGAGAATGTTGCTGACATTATAAAGAATATAGGGGGTTCAGAGAACGTCAGTAATGCGTCGCATTGTGTGACGAGGCTGCGTTTGGTGTTAGTAGATGAGAGTTTGGTAGATAAAGAGGCTTTAGAGGAAAATGAACTCGTGAAAGGAACGTTCTCAGCGAGTGGTCAGTTTCAGGTGATCATCGGTCCTGGGACGGTTGATAAAGTCTACAAAGAATTTGTACAACAAACCGGTGCTGATGAAGTAAGTAAGGATGAAATGAAGAAGATCACAGCAGAGAAAGGAAATGTCCTTCAAAAGGGTGTCCGGGTCTTAGCGGATATCTTTATTCCGATTCTGCCGGCCATCGTGGCTGCCGGGTTACTGTTAGGATTAAATAACCTGCTTGCAAATCCGGGAATCTTTTATGATGAAAAATCACTCCTCGATGTTCATACTGGCTGGACTGGCTTTGCAGAGTTCATTAATGTGATTGCTAATACAGCGTTTACCTTCCTGCCTGTACTCATTGCCTGGTCCGCTGCGAAGAAGTTCGGCGGGAGTCCATTATTGGGAATCGTACTGGGGCTGTTATTGGT
This sequence comes from Rossellomorea sp. y25, assembly GCF_038049935.1. Lineage (NCBI taxonomy): Bacteria > Bacillati > Bacillota > Bacilli > Caryophanales > Bacillaceae > Rossellomorea > Rossellomorea sp. y25. Next base: position 1,036,012 of record NZ_CP145886.1, read on the forward strand.
CCATCCTTCACTGATGTCTGCTTATGCATACGCAGAAAACCCCGGGGATGTTGAATATTGGAGCGTATTCGGATGGGACATTGCAAGGATCGGTTATCAGGGACAGGTTCTACCCGTCATTTTTGCCACTTTGATCTTAACTTGGTCTGAAAAGCAGTTGAAGCGATTCATACCGGATAATTTACAAATGCTATTTGTGGCACCGCTTGCATTGGTGTTCGCGGGACTTTTAACATTTGGTGTCATCGGACCGATTACGATGACAGGTTCAAACTGGATTACGGATGGGATTCTTTATCTGTTTGAAGTATCACCTGCATTTGCCGGTGGAGTATATGGATTTATCTCAGGGCCACTGGTTATTACAGGGATGCATCATATTTTCTTAGGAGTAAACCTGCAAATGGCCGGTACGCTTGGCTATGTTACGTTATGGCCGATCGGGGAAACGGTTACACTTGCTCAAGGGGCTGCCGCATTGACGATGTTCTTTATCCTGAAGCAAAATAAGAAATTAAAAGGTGTGTCCTTAACAGCGACACTATCTGCATGGCTAGGGGTTACCGAACCAGCCATTTACGGGATCAACCTTCGATTCCGATACCCCTTCATCGCTGTAATGGTCGGAAGTGCAATCGGAAGTGCGTATCTGGCGGCACAAGGAGTGAAAGCAACATCTGTAGGAGTAGGCGGAGTCCTATCTTTCCTATCGGTTTATCCAGAACACTGGAGCTTCTACTTCATTGGGATGGCCATAACGTTTGTCATTACCGTTGGATTAACGTTCGGATTTTTTAAGAGCAACTTATTTAAAACCGGTAATACAGCTAATGGAAAGTCGGAAGGAAAAGCTGATGCTACGGTAAAAGGTGAGAAGGCGTTGAAGACGGAGAATGCTTCTGTCTAGTTCCTGGACAGCGTCTTTGTTCCACCGACCAATATAAGAACTTTGTTGAAAATGTACTATTATTGTTGAAGAACCAGTCAGTGATGGCTGGTTTTTTTATGGTGTAATTCTCTTCATACTGAAAAACTGCCACCGCCCACCAAGCATCCCCTAATTTATTTTCCATCTTTTTAGACCTCCTATACTATGGTAAATTAAGAAGAATAGTAGTTTGAGTTTTCAAAAAAATACACTGATAGAAACGGAAGCAGAATATAATCATTCTGCCTCGATTAATGGAGGCGCTATGTTTTTCTCACTTCGCAACCGATTATTTATGATCTTTACGTTGCTTCTGACGTTTCCTTTTCTGGTTCTATCCATCTTGATCCCCAACTGGTTTACGTCCATCATGGAGGACCGGACGAAGGATTCGACGATCGAGATGATGGAGCAATATTCATTATATATTGATTCGATCACCTCCCAGGCAGAAGATTTAGGGAAGCAGGTATTGGTGAACCCGACGACTCAGGAATGGATTAAGTCCGAGGAAAAGGATGGAGAGGCTACGAGTGCCGAACGGCTTTTGATGAAGAACCAGTTGAAGGCCGAGTTATCCTCGATGATGATTAATAATTCCAAGGCGATGTCCGTGTCTGTTTATCTGAACGACGGGACGGGCACTGCGGGAAATCTTCCTCCTCTTGAGAAGACGATTTGGTTCAACGATTTTTATGAAGAAGACCAGCGCTGGCTGCGTTCCCATAATGATTTGATGGCTGACCAAGTAAACAGTTATCTTCTTCCTCTATTTGATATCAACACCCTCGATTTATCCGGTGTGATTAAAGTCAACTTTCCATCCTCCCTTCTTGAGAAAGCGTTAAGTAAGATCAAGCTGGGGGAAAACGGGAAGGTTTACCTGCTGGATGGCCGCGGCAGAAATGTGCTGACGGGCAGCATCGATACACCAAAGAGCGTGGTAAAAGAAAGTTTGCAGTCCATGAAAACGGGGATCGGAAGCTCTGGCTTGATTGAAATCCCTTATGAGAAGGAAGAGTATATGATCTTCTATCAAAAGGTAAAGGTAGGGGACTGGGTGCTCGTCAGTGAAATTACCAAGTCTGAATTGTTCGCGAAGATCGATGAGCTTCAGAGGAACCTTCTTTTGACGAGTGGCTGGATTTTCTTATTGACGATTATGGCGTCTTATCTTCTTTCTTCTACGATTGTCAAGCCGTTAGGGAAATTGACGGGTGCCATGAAGCTGGTGGAAACAGGGGACTTTAAAAGAGCGAAGGATTTCATCCCTTCGATCAAGACGGCAAATGACGAGATTGGGTATGTGGTGGATGTGTTCGGACAGACAACGAACCGGTTGAACACTCTGATTGAAACTGAATATGAAGCGAACATCCGCAGGCGGGATGCGGAGTACAAGGCACTGCTCCTGCAAATCAATCCCCATTTCCTCAATAATACCCTGGAAATCATCGGAGGGCTGGCAGCGCAAGGGAAAAACAAAGAGGTGATTGACGTCACGATCCATTTAGGGAGAATCATGAGATATTCCCTCAATACGGAAACAGACATGGTGACACTTGGGGAGGAAATGACCTATATACGGAGGTTTACAGAAATTCTCAAGCTGCGTTATGAAGAGGCTCTGACGGTTTCCATCCAGGAGGATCCTGATGCTGCCTCACTACCAATCATTAAGTTTGTCATACAGCCACTCGTGGAGAATGCGGTGAAATATAGTTTCATAGAGAAGACGGCAGCCTCTATCCACATATCCACGAAGAAAGTGGATGACTGGGTGGAGATTGTGATTGAAGACAACGGAATCGGAATCCCTGAGGCAATCGTGGAAGAATTGAAGCATATTCTTGAACGCCATGAATCGAGGAATGTATTGGAGAGCAAAGGACGGAGCATCGGGCTGAGAAATGTCCTTGGCCGCTTGAAGTTGTATTACGGAGAAAATTTTACCTATCACATTGCATCTGAAGAGAAGCAAGGCACTACCATTGCCTTGTACATAAAGAGTGGAAGGGGGGATATTCATGCTGAAGGTGATCCTGGTCGATGATGAAATCCAGATTCGGAAAGGACTCAAGTGGAAGGTCAATTGGGAAGAGGAAGGATACGATATTGTCGGTGAGGCTTCGAATGGAAAGGAAGCGCTGCAGGTCGTAGAAGAAGAAAAGCCAGATCTCGTCCTGACCGATGTCAGAATGCCCGTCATGGATGGGATTCAACTGGTGAAGACGTTATCGGCCGAGTATCCGGATATCAAGGTCATTGTGTTGTCTGGCTATGCTGATTTCGAGTATGTCCGATCGTCGTTGGTCGAAGGCGTTAAAGATTATCTCCTAAAGCCTGTCGATCCAGAGGAATTATCCACTGCCCTCAGAAAGAGCAAGCATGAAATCGAAGCCGAGAAGAAAAGAAGGATCGAAACGGACAGAATGACCCAATTGATTCACCATCATGCAGAGGAAATGAGGGAGCAGTACCTGCTTCATCTGGTGAAGGATGAATGGGCGGAATTGAACATCACCGGGGAAAGACTGCGGCAGTTGAAGCTGGATGAACTCGCAGGAGAGGATGCGGTCGTGCAGTTTATCACCGTCGAAATTCGAAGCTTAGAAGGTGAGCAGGTAAGGGAGCTGTTTCTCCCTTTCAGAATGCTGTGCAGGGAATTATCCTATGAGCATGAGGGGGTTTTGTCCTTTTATGATACGAGCTATCCGAATATGATCCATTTCCTCTGTCATCATCATTCAGGTGAGAATCAAGCTCGGCTTTTTGTTAGTGAGCTTCAACGCAGTGTCAGCACGTATCTGAAACTTGAAACGGTCATCGGGTTAGGCAAAGAGGTGAGAGGCTTATCTCAGTTGAAGAACGGGTATATTTCATCGCTTCTTTCCTGGAGTCAAAGTTCAGCAGGCGCCAAGTCTCAGCTCATCGATGGGACAACGAATAAGCAGACCATCGAGTTTACGGAGGAAGCGGAATGGAAGCTTTCAAACAGTATGGAGCAGGGTGATTTCGGCACTTTCAAGAAACTCCTCCTCGCGAGTCTTGCAGAATGTGACCAGCAATCGATGATGTCGTATTCCTTTGTTGCGAACCGGGTGCTGTTCATGCTTGGATCCATGGCAAGGAAATACGATCTGTATTCCGATGACATGAAGAAAATGATATGGAACTGTCAATTGAGTATATGGGAACTGACCTCCAGGGACCGGGTGAAAGAAAATCTACTGGAGGCAGCAAGGTCGATTACGGAAAAAGTGAGTGAAACCCGCCGTTCCTCAAATGGCACCGCCATCGTGGAGAATGTGAGACAGTATATGGATCGGCACTACGCCAATGAAATTTCCTTAACCTCCCTTGCGGATCAATTCCATATCAATTCAGCCTATTTATCGGAGATGTTTAAAGAACAGGTGGGACAGAATTTCAGTGATTATCTCGTAAATCTTCGAATGGACAAAGCCCGGTCCCTATTAATGGATGAACAGTTAAAGATCATTGAGATTGCTCATCTTGTGGGTTACTCCAATTCAGGCTATTTCAGCACCGTTTTCAAGAAGAGATTCGGGCAGAAGCCCTTGGACTATCGAAAATCCATGATAGCGGATAGGGCGGGGGAGGCGCGATGAAATACAAATTAACTGCCATCTATCTTACAGCTTCGATTCTCATTGGTACGGCCGGGGTATACATCGTCTTCTATTTCACCTCCTTCCAAGATGGTGGAGGAGAACAAGTAGGAGAAAAAGTGGATGACGAGTCTAAGATCCACCTGACATTCTGGAGAAACAGGGGGACGGACCTCGAAAATCAGGCATATGACGAGCTGGTGAATGAGTTCAATAAGGAGCATCCGGAAATTGAAGTAGAGATGGTCCCCATAGCATATGGTGATTATGAGTTGAAGCTTAGAACCGAAATCGCAGCGGGTGACCCTCCTGATATCATGACGATCGATACGCCGACCCTCGCCCTTTATGCCAGTGCAGGTTCTCTTCTATCTTTGGACAGCTATATGAGAAATGGTGGACACATAGAGGATCTGGCCTCTCCGACTTTAAAGGGAATCACGTATGAGGATGAAATCTACTTATCACCGATTGTAGAATCAAGTGTGGCACTTTTTTATAATATTCATTTATTCGAAAAAGCCGGGGTGCCGCTCCCATCCAAAAACCCGAATGATCCGATGACGTGGGAAGAGGTACTTGAAGCAGCAAAGAAAATATCTGCGTTATCCCCGGATGTCACGGGAATCGATCCGGCCCAGGGATTTCCTGATGGAGAGTCCCCGTCCTACTTCAAGATGCCGCTCCTCTGGCAATTCGGTGGTGACGTACTGGGTCCGGATAATCAGACGGCGAGGGGGTATTTGAACTCTCCGGAATCACTTGAAGCACTTCAGTTTTATCAGGATCTGTATCAAGTCCATAAAGTCGCCAAAGTGGAGATGCCTCCTGAGGCACTGGAAACCGAAAAGCTTGGGATGACGGTGCTCGGTTCATGGATGGTGGAGAGCCTCTCGATGATGAATCCTGACTTCCGATTGGGGGAGGACTTCGGCATTACAGCCCTTCCTAAGGGAACGTATCAGGCAGTTCCGAATGGAGGTTGGTCCCTCGGCATATCGTCTGAAACCGACTATCCTGATGAAGCGTGGGAGTTTATCCGTTACGTCACCAGCTTTGAAGGAGCAAAGAAGTATGTGGAAATCACCGGGGATGTTCCGGCCCGTTATTCTGTTGCAGAAGCCTTTCCCGAGTTCAATGAATATCCTAAGAATATTTTCGTACAGCAAGCACAGAAGTATTCAAAGAACAGACCGGTTACCCCCGCCTATCCTGTCGTCAGCGATGCAGTCAAAACCTTATTCGAAGACGTGGGGATCGGAGGGAAGGATGTAAGAACGTCTGCAGAAGAAGCCGTTCGAAAGATTAATGAAGAATTGAATGATATGGAATAGAAACCTCTGGCAGATGCCAGGGGTTTTTTATATGAAAAACTTCCAAAAAAATTAAACCTTTTTACCCGAAAATAGTAAACGTTTTCATTCTGGGATTCTAGTAAAGTGAAAGCAACAGACAGATTGGTAGTAACAAAAAATGCAGGAGGTGACATCATTCAATGCTTTTAATGAAACCGCTGTCAGACGTTTGATTGATTTTTTTCAAAGGAGGTCAAAGGATTGCAACCACTTGCCAAGGCTGAAGCCCAGCCTATTTCAAAACCAAGGACCAATAGCAAATTGAAAACCAAGCTTCATTATATGAAGAAAAACTATATTCTTTACTTATTTCTTGCACCCGCTATCATTCTTACGATCATTTTCAAGTACGTTCCCATGTACGGGGCGTCGATTGCCTTTAAGGATTTCAGTCCGATCAGGGGTATAGCGGGCAGTGAATGGGTGGGATGGAAGCATTTTTCGACCTTTTTATCATCTCCTAATTTCATGGATATCCTGGTCAATACGCTGAAACTAAGCTCGTTTGAACTTCTGATCGGGTTCCCGATTCCTGTGATTCTGGCGCTCATGCTGAATCAACTCAGAAATGCAGGTGTGAAGAAGAACATCCAGTTGATCCTGTACGCCCCTCACTTTATTTCCGTCGTGGTCATCTCGGGGATGATCTTTCTCTTCCTATCGCCAACGGGACCGATTAATGCCATGCTGTCCGTCTTTACGGATAAACCGATTTCGTTTATGTCGGACCCTGATGCATTCAGGAGCATCTATATCTGGTCGGGTGTATGGCAGGGTGCAGGGTGGGCATCCATCATCTATGTGGCGGCACTCGCCAATGTGGATCCGCAGCTTCATGATGCAGCCACTGTAGACGGGGCTTCCCTGCTGCAACGCATTTGGCATATTGATTTACCGACGCTGAAGCCTGTCATGGCTGTCCTGTTCATCCTGGCTGCAGGTGGGATCATGGCAATTGGATTTGAGAAAGCTTACCTTTTACAGACGTCTATGAATCTGCCAACCTCGGAAATCATTTCGACCTATGTATACAAGCGGGGGCTGCAGGCGGGAGACTATTCATTTGCTACCGCAGTAGGATTATTCAATGCCGTCATCAATGTCATCTTACTAGTGTTTGTTAATCGGGTTGTAAAGAAATTAAACGAAGGCGAAGGTCTCTTATAGAAAGGGGGAAACGAGATGAACCAATACACCAGGTCCGATAAATTCATTCTTTTCATTAATAATATCCTGCTTGGGGGAATCGTGATCGTCGTTCTGTTTCCTTTAATGTACGTGTTACTGGCGTCGGTCCTTGAACCGAACGTGCTTGTGAAAAAAGGATTGTTCATCAGCGGTTCGGATTGGACATTTGAAGGATATAAACGGATTTTCGAAGACGGGACCATCGTCAAAGGATTCATCAATTCCATTCTGTATTCCTTTGGGTTCACCCTCATCACCGTGAGCGTCTGTATCTTTGCAGGCTATTCCCTCTCGGCTGATGGGCTCGTCGGCCGCAAGTTCATCATGGTGTTCTTTCTCATCACGATGTTCTTCAACGGAGGGCTGATCCCGACTTATATGGTGGTGAAGGACTTAGGGATGCTGAACACGATCTGGGCCATCATTGTCCCGAATGCCATCAACGTCTGGTTCATCATCCTGGCAAGAACGTATTTTAAATCAATTCCGAATGAACTGAAGGAAGCGGCAAGGATCGACGGGGCATCGGAGTTCAGAATCTTCCTGAACATCGTATTTCCATTGTCTAAACCGATCATCTTTGTCATCGCCCTCTATGCTTTCATTGGACAATGGAATTCCTATTTCGATGCGATGATCTACCTTGAAGACAGGGATCTGTACCCGCTTCAGCTCGTCCTGCGTTCCATCCTTATTCAGAATGAAGTACAGCCGGGAATGATCGCTGACCAGCAGGCGGCAGCGGAACTCCAAAGGATTTCTGAGATGATCAAGTATTCATCCATCGTATTGGCCAGTTTGCCGCTGATCATTATGTATCCATTCTTCCAGAAATACTTTGAAAAAGGTGTTATGGTGGGATCTTTAAAATAATCTATATTTTATCAATGGGGGTTTAATAATGGGGAAAAAGACGAAGACAATGTCGGTACTACTGATGTCAGGCATGCTCCTGGCAGCGGGATGCAGCAACAACAGTGAAAGTGCTTCTTCTGAGAATTACGAACTGGAAAATGTGAAGTTTCCGTTGGAGGAACAGGTGACACTGAAGATGATGACGTCCAGTTCACCGCTCGCTCCGGATGATCCGAATGAAAAGCTGATTTTCAAAAGGCTGGAGGAAGAAACCGGAGTGAAGATCGACTGGACAAATTATACAGCAGGAGAAACCTTCAATGAAAAACGGAACTTGGCGATAGCAAGCGGCGAGCTTCCCGACGCGATCATGAATGCGGGATACAGTGATTACGAATTGTTGAAGCTTGCAAAGGATGGGGCGATCGTACCGGTTGAGGATCTAATAGATGAGCATATGCCCAACCTGAAAAAGGTCCTGGACAATGCGCCTGAGTATCGATCGATGATGACGGCACCGGACGGACATATCTATTCCTTCCCTTGGATTGAAGAGCTGGGTTCAGGGAAAGAAAGTATCCACTCCGTCGATGACTTCCCTTGGATCAATGTCGAGTGGCTAAATAAACTGGGGCTTGAGATGCCGAAAACAACCGATGAACTAAAACAAGTCCTGAAAGCATTCAAGACGCAGGATCCAAACGGAAATGGAGAGGCAGATGAAATTCCGATGTCATTCATCATCAATCATGGCGGTGAAGATGTGTCCTTCTTATTCGGCTCGTTCGGATTGGGGGAAAACTGGGATCACACCGTTGTCACGAATGACGGAGAAGTAAAGCTGACGGCAGCGGATGAAGGGTATAAGGATGCCATCAATTATTTGAATGAGCTATATAAAGAAGACTTAATAGACGTAGAAGCCTTTGAACAGGATTGGAATACTTACTTGTCCAAGGGAAAAGAAGGTCGCTACGGAATGTACTTCACATGGGATAAGGCCAATATCACGGGGATGAATGACAAGTATGACCTCATGCCTGCCCTTGAAGGACCGGATGGAACGAAGAATGTGACAAGAACCAACGGCATGGGATTCGACCGTAACAGAATGGTGATTACTAGTGCGAACGAGAACCTTGAATTGACGGCGAAATGGATTGATCAGTTCTATAATCCGCTTCAATCGGTTCAAAATAACTGGGGAACCTACGGAGATGATAAACAGCAAAACATCTTTGAAATGGATTCCGCAACCAATTCATTGAAGCATCTACCTTTGGAAGGCACTGCGCCTGTCGAGTTAAGGGAAAAAACGTCTGTTGGAGGGCCACTGGCCATTCTGGACGAATACTATGGAGCTGTTACGACGAAACCGGATGATGCTGCCTGGAGACTGGGGCTGATGAAGGATGTCATGGTACCGGATATGAAGGCAGAAAATATCTATCCTCGAGTATTCTTCTCCCTTGATGAATTAGATAAGCTTTCAAAGATCGAGACCGATTTACTTTCGTATGTGAAGCGGAAAAAGGCCGAATGGATCACGAATGGGAAGGCCGATGAAGAATGGGCAGATTACCTGAAAGAGTTGGATCGTCTCGGATTGCAAGAGTGGCTGAAAATCAAGCAGGATGGGTATGACCGAAATCAATCTTAATCAAATTGCTGGCTGCACCTTGCATGAGCAAGCGTGCAGCCTTTCGAAGGTAAAGGAGGATCCTTATGACAAATCCGTTTAGAGAAAAAACAAACCTATATTCAGAGGCACACCGGCCACAATTTCACTTTTCACCAAAGGAAAAGTGGCTGAATGATCCCAATGGGATGGTCTTTTTTGAAGGTGAATATCATCTGTTCTTTCAATATCATCCACACGGAACCACGTGGGGACCGATGCACTGGGGACATGCAGTCAGTAAAGATTTAATTCACTGGGAAGAACTGCCGATTGCTCTTTATCCTGACGGGCACGGTGCCATTTTCTCCGGAAGTGCCGTGGTGGACTGGAAGAATACGTCGGGGTTCTTCGAAGGGGAGAGTGGGGGACTTGTCGCCATTTATACAAGTGCTGATACGTATCCGGATTCCGAACGCCCGAGGCAGAGGCAAAGTCTTGCCTGTAGTCGTGACAACGGCCGGACGTGGGAGAAATACGGGGGGAATCCGGTCTTGTCTGATGAAGACATCACCGATTACCGGGATCCCAAAGTATTTTGGCATGACGACTCTGAACGTTGGGTGATGGTGCTCGCGACCGGTCAAACCATTACCCTGTATACATCCGCCAATTTGATCGACTGGGAGTTCGCAAGTGAATTTGGTCAGGACGAAGGGGCACATTTCGGAGTATGGGAATGCCCGGACCTGTTTCCCCTCATGGTGGACGGAAATCCAGATCATATGAAATGGGTGATGCTGGTAAGTATAGGCGACAATCCCGATTACAAGGAAGGGTCAAGGACCCAGTACTTTGTAGGAGACTTTGATGGAAAGACGTTTACCAACTGCCATGATGGGGACACCATTCTCTGGCTTGATTATGGACGAGACAACTATGCAGGAGTGAGTTGGTCCGATATTCAAGAAAAGGACGGCAGGCGCATCTACCTTGGATGGATGAACAATTGGAGATACGCAAACCAGGTTCCTACTGAAACGTGGAGAGGTGCCATGACGCTTCCAAGAGAGCTGACCCTGGTTACGACTTTAAGTGGAGTCCGTCTTTTGCAAAAACCTGTCACAGAGTTTAAGCAAATTAGAAAAGAAACAAAGGTCAGCGAGCAAATAAAGCTTTCGGAAGAGGAATGCCATTCGATTGAAGTGGATCATGCATTAATGGAATTGAATCTGGTTGTAAAGCTGGATGATGCAAAGGAGATCAACCTTGATCTCCATCATTCAGCAGAAGAGAAAACGAGTATTCGGTATGAAAGGTTCACCAATACGTTATCTGTCGATCGGACGCAGTCAGGAATAGACGGCTTTTCGGATTCGTTCTCCGGCATCTCGGAGGGGCATGTGGAATTAATGGAGGATAAGCTCATTCTTCAGCTATTCCTGGATTCATCCTCTATAGAGGTATTCGCACAGGAAGGCCGTTCCGCTTTCACCAATCTTATCTTTCCGAAGGGAACGGATACGACCCTTTCATTGACGGCTATTGGAGGAAAGGCGAATGTTGAACAACTATCCCTTACTGAACTCTCTTCTATCTGGAGTAAGGAATAGGAGATTAAAGGAGCTTGGAAAAATGAATGAACCCACTATTCTGTGTATCGGAGAATTACTCATCGATTTCTTTTGTACAGACATTGATACAGACCTGACTAAAGGACAACACTTTTCTAAACAAGCAGGAGGAGCTCCCGCCAATGTGTGTGCGACCATTACCACACTTGGTGGCAAGGCCCGATTCCTAAGCAAAGTAGGAAATGACCCATTTGGCCATTTCCTGAAACAAACCATGATGGATCTTACCATGGATGATTCTTCGATTATCGTAGATGGAAATCATCCAACGACGATTGCTTTCGTCTCATTAAAAAAAGATGGAGAAAGAGATTTCGTGTTTAATAGAGGGGCAGACGCCCATCTGACAGAGGAAGAGCTGAATGAAAGCCGCTGGCGGGACTCATCCATCATTCACTTCGGCTCAGCCACCGCTTTACTGGATGATCCCTTTAAATCCGCTTACTTATCCTTTATCCAGAAAGTCAGAGAAGAAGGGAAATTCGTCTCCTTTGACCCGAACTTTCGAGCAGACTTATGGAAAGATAACGTGCGTGCCTTTATTAAGCTGGCAGAGGCATGCGTAAGAAATGCTGACTTCGTCAAAGTAAGTGAAGAGGAATGTAAACTCATTTCCGGATACTCCAATCTTTCAGACGGAGTCAACTGCCTCCATAGAGTGGGGGCTCATGCGGTAGCCGTCACCTTAGGGAAAGATGGGACCCTGATTTCAAATGGAAAACAATCAGCCGTCGTACCAAGCGTTCCCGTTCATTCCATCGACTCAACAGGGGCGGGGGATGCCTTTGTTGGGGCAACCCTACATCAATTCAATCAACACCAAAATCCCCTCGACCTTTTGGACGATATTGAACAACTAAAGAAAGTCATCAGCAATAGCAATGGCGTAGGGGCAGAAGTCTGTACAAAAATGGGAGCCATTAGCGCCATCATGGGACTGGGGGACAGGCACCGTGTCCCATCAGGATAAGCAAAGGGACGGACCTCTATCCAGAGGTCCGTCCCTACCTTATTTCTCTTCATTCAAATAGTCTTCATTCTTCCAGTCCGATACAAACATACATCCCGGAGCGTGGGTAATCATGTAGGGAATCTTTGCGTGGAGGGCTACTGCTTGAGGCGTCACACCGCAAGCCCAGAACATAGGGGTTTCCCCATCCTTGATCCCGACAAAGTCACCATAGTCTGGCTGTGTTATATCCCCAATGCCTATTTCACCAGGGTCGCCGATATGGACAGGAGCCCCATGCATCTTAGGAAATAACGAGGTGATGTCTGTTGCTTTCTGTACGAGGTGATCGGGAATCGGTCTCATTGAAACCACCGTCGGACCTTGGAATACACCCGCTTTTTCCGTCTGGATGTTTGTCGTATACATGGCGACGTTCTTATTCTCCTCGATATGACGCAAAGGAATCTCACCCTTGATCAGCTGACTTTCAAATGTAAAGCTGCAACCGATGAGAAAGGTGACGAAATCATCTCTCCAGACATCATCGACTTTCGTTTTCTTTTCAACCAACCGGCCATCCTCATACACATGATACATGGGTATATCCGTTCGAATATCTGAACCCTTCGCGTATCTGGATTCGAATTGACCTGCTTCCAGCACTTCGACGATGGGGCAGGCTTTAGAATTTCGGGTGGTGAACAGTAAAAAATCAAAAGCATATTCTTTAGGGAGAACGACGAGATTGGTTTGGACATAATCCTGGCAAAAACCGGATGTATGGGTTTGGTGCTTTCCGTTCCTGATGTTGGTTCTTAGCTCAGATGGCAGCATGGAATCAAACTTCCTTTCTCTTACTTAATGTGTTACGAATAGTAAGAATATTATAACATAGTGATGGGGCAGGCTTTGGCCACGAAAAATGCTAACGAGAATTAGGGCCGTGATGAACCCTTTTCTGTAGCTTACGATTGAACGGCTACTTGTTTTCTCTTCTCCTATTCATTAAGTACATAATAAAAAATCCAATAAATACTCCAAAACTATATAAAAGAATAAAGGACAGCTCCTGTTTTCCTATGAAATACAATCCCAGGAAGACGACAATTCCAACAAGGAAAGAAAAATACCAATGATTCATGATTGTCACCTCATTTTAAATTTTTTAAAATACTAATTTTTCCAAACTAGGTTATAGTACTATACCCGATCGATGGATTACTAACCTGGAATGTAGGCATGGGTAGAAGCACATCTCTTACTGCACCGCATATGATAACGTGGTAAAAACCTGAAAGGAATGAACAGTATGTACAATGTTCCGATGTCTTATCCAAATCATACCTATGCGAATCCAACGTTTCATAATAACGACTCCATGCTGAGAAACGGACAGGAGAATCACCAGCAGCTAGTGGGTGTCCTCCTTAATGGAATCCAAGGAAAAGCTTCATCTGCGGAGTTTTATGGCCGGTTAGCGAGTGTTGCACCGAACCAGGATCACCAGCACAACCTCCTTCAAATGATGGAAGACGAACAGCGACACTGGTGGCAGTTGACCAATCTGTATACCTCCATTACTGGAAGTCAGCCTGTTTACCAGGTCGAGAGTATTCCATTTTGTTCCTACCGGGAGGGACTGCAGAGAGGATACCAAACAGCATTAGAGGACTATGAACAGTTTCGGATCGGCTGCCTGCAGGCGCAGCATTCACCTGCGTATGAAGTTCTCCTGAATACGTGTAAAGATGAATGGGAGCATGCGAAGCGATTGAGTCATCTCGGGGCAGATGCGGACCAGCGATTCACATTGAAGGATTATGGTCCTGCGCCGTTTGTGGTGAACATCGACGAGGCCACCGTCCAGAATGATACGTTCCGAACGGCCTTATGGACGGGAAAACATCTTCAGCTCACCTTGATGAGCATCAATCCGGGCGAAGATATTGGTCTCGAAATCCATCCTCATCTTGATCAGTTCCTGCGCCTTGAACAAGGGCAGGGGATCGTTCGAATGGGAGATCGGCAGGATAATTTATATTTTGAGAGAGAAGTAGAAGAGGACTTTGCCATCGTCATTCCTGCAGGTACGTGGCATAATCTGATCAATACGGGTGATACCCCGATTAAGCTGTATTCGATTTATGCGCCACCGCAGCATCCATTCGGGACGGTTCATGTGACGAAGGCGGATGCGGAGGCTGCTGAGGAAGCGGCACATGGGCGTTATTACTCAGGGTATTGATGGTCATAAGGGACGGTTCTACTTTCAAAAAGAACGATACTTTGTCTTAAAAAAACCTGAGCCCTTGATTTTGGGCTCAGGTTTCAAAACTTTCGTTATTATCTCTTCTTTTCATTCGTGCTGTAGTAGAATTTAGCAGTAATGGACCCATCTTCATTCTCTACGATATCTGTTACATGAATTCCTGAATCAGCTGGCGTTGAGCCATTGCCCTTCCAGAAATAATACGACCCCGTGTGAACATTTCCGGAAACTGGTGTCAGTTTATCCCCGGTTTTGAAGAAGTCACCGGAATCTCCACGATTCACGTTTTTCTCGAGATCATAGTTTCCATCCGATTGAAGAACAGATAGACCATAATGAGTGACAACTGTTCCGTCACTTGCTGTTTGAGTTTGATTATACTGGAATCGCTTATTCATCCAGTTCTCCACATTGTTTGGACGGAAGCCCGCTGTTTGATAAAGATTGATGATGTTCTCATCCACATGCCATGCTACCAAACCGTGTGAGTCTTCACCTTGACGGACTAGACCTTTGTTGAATCCGTCTTGCTGAACGTTTTCGAACAAGAAATACTCAGTACCGTTTGATCCCGGTACTTCCATTTTAACGATTCCATTATCGGCAGAAGCTTTGTTGATTGGTGGTAAGGTGATTTTCTGAATACCATCTTCAGGTGCTACATTTTTCGGTTCTGCCCATCCTAAGAAAATCTTGGAGAACGGATCAAAGTGTGTCGGTGAGTTTCCAGAGTAGGCTGGAGCATTTGGAAAACGCATCCACGAGCCGCCTGCCATCATGGAGTAGTTTCCAACACCTTCGGATGTATAAAGAGTGTCATAGAAATCCGGTAAGCCAAGGGCATGTCCGAATTCATGGGCGTATACCCCGGTTTGGGCAGGATAAGGTCCTTGTTTCAATTCATCTTTATAACCGTCCGTGGCCATATCATATCCTGCAACATTTCCGCCGATTCCTGGCTGGATGTTATAGTTATTAACCACAACTCCATCGTACGTCATATCTTCTACAACCGTTTTATTTATCCATTCTCCTTGACTCATACCTGCATAGACATCTGCAGTTTTACCCGTTTCATAGTACTTCCCATAATAAAGGGCACTTAATAGAGACCATTTATGAGACCAGAACTGTGCCGGGTCACGGCTGAATTCAGCCCCTGTTCCTTCATGGACAACGAAGATATTTGGAACTTCTCCATTTTCGGCATACTTTGAGAAATCAATCTGATCGTCTGCAGCCTTTAGAAGATCCCGGATGAATTCACCTGTGTGGGCGTCGCCATTAGCATTTCCATTTACGTATTCATCGTTTTCAGCATATGTACCTTCCTGGTCCAAATAGTAGGAAGCACCTTTTGGCAGCTCAACCCATGCAAAATCAGTATTTTCTTTACGTACCAGGTTAACTTTCCCATAACTGGATTCTTTGTAAGCATTTTGCATTGTACGGTCTTTCGGTACGTCTTGGCTATCATATTGCTTAAATACATCGAGTTCATATGGATTATATTCATCTCCAAAAATTAAATCCTCATAGTATTTCGCTGGAACTTGACCCTTCATGTCACCGATTGGCTCATCACCATCTTTGTACTTGGCTAATAAAACAAGTACTGGCACATCACCAGTAGCCTCTTTATAAGCGACATGATGATCCCCAGCTTGTTGGAACTTTGCACCATGACCAGCGATTTTTTCAGCGGGATCCGCTTTTGATACATCAATCCCTAACTCTTTCGCCTTTGCGGCCAGTTCAGGAGACGCACCCACATAATGGGCAAGACTTAAATCATATTTGCTGGATTCCTTTGCAGGGCTATCACCTGCTTGGAAGCCTGCCACAGCAACACCCCCGGCTATAACAAGAGATAAACCAGCTTTAGATAGAACTTTTAACAAGAGCACCACTCCTTTATATTTGATACAAATTAAATATATCAGAATAGTCTGTCAACAAATAGTTGAATTATCCTACAAGTTTCTACAACTATTGCATGTAAAGTTGAGAACAATAAATATTCTACAAAGAAAGACACAAGTATTAACACATGCTTCCATTTCTGTCTGCTTTTATTGATGGTTTTTGTCTAATATTGTAAAAATATTTTGAGGGAAAAGGATGAAATAGGGGAGACGTGTAGGATTCCCGAAAATTAAGAGTCATTTTAAGAGGGACATGGGGACAGGTTCGTTGTCCCAGGCAGTAGGTTCTGTGAAACAGACAATTGGGACACGGAACCTGTCCCCATGTCCCGATATCAGACGGTGGCCGTTGAGGTGACAAAAAACCCATTGAACGCATGAGGAGTCCAATGCGTTTTTGTTTGGCTAGATATTTTCCCCATCGGGATAATCACAGTACTCAATGATCGTGCCTTCCGTATCAGCAGGGTTCAAGTAGATCAATCTCCTGCCATGCTTGTTGATGCGAAGACTATCCTC
This sequence comes from Rossellomorea sp. y25, assembly GCF_038049935.1. Taxonomy (NCBI): domain Bacteria; kingdom Bacillati; phylum Bacillota; class Bacilli; order Caryophanales; family Bacillaceae; genus Rossellomorea; species Rossellomorea sp. y25. Next base: position 1,052,887 of record NZ_CP145886.1, read on the forward strand.
CAATGTGCGGATCCCCTGATGCTTCAGTTCTTCGAGAGCGGCATCGAGGTCATCCACACGATAGGCGATGTGATGGACGCCCTTGCCTTTTTGCTTGATGAACCGTGCGATGGGTGATGTATCATTATTTGTCGGCGCAAGTAATTCGGTTCTCGCACCGTCCACCTCCATGATGGCAATTTCGCTTTCGACACCCTTGGCATCGCTTCGATAGCGGTCGATCAGCTTGGCCCCTAGAACCTTCTCGTAAAAGTGGATGGTATCTTCTATGTTTCTTACAGCTACTCCAATATGGTCGATTGTCTTTTTCATGCTCATTCTCCTAAAGTCTTATCAGTGTAGGTGCTATCTTACCATATCTATTCGATGACGTGAAAGAATCGGTTCGCATCTGCTTTTTTAGTAGAAGTTTCGATCCTGAAAAAATTCTCACCGTTCAATCCTGTCATTCGACTCGCTTCTCCGCTTCACCAAAAAGTAAGCCGTGATCCAGGAAGTGACCGGAATCGCGAGGGCAACACCGATCCCCGCTGAACCGATGAAGATCATTTCGGAACTGAATACTTTGGAATTCACGATTTCCCCGATTGAGTAGGATAAGTCCTTGAACCAGATCAGCAGCCCCATATAGCCTCCGAAGAAAGCAAAAAACAGCGTATTCGTGCTGGTTCCAAGGATATCCCTGCCAATGCTCAGCCCCGAGGAGAATAGATTTTTTCTGCTGATGGTGGGGTTGTGATAGGCGATTTCACGCATGGGCGAGGAAATCGAGATGGATAAATCAATGATGGCACCGATCGTACTCATGATAATCATGGATGCCCCGATTTTCACAAAGTCCACTCCGACAAATAAGGAAAACGCCCCGATTTCCTCGGTTTCCTCTTCACTGAATCCCTGGATCATCGCCTGATCCGTCAACATCAGGATGAAGAAGAGCAGTAAGCCGGTGGTGATGATCGTCGAAAGAAAGGCTGTCCCCGTCTTGATGTTGATCTCACTGATGAAAAACAGGGATATGCAGCTGATCAGGGTGCAGGCGATCAGCGTGAGGATGATTGGATTCATATTTGGATCATTCATCAAAATGATGGTGAAAAGAAGCACGCCGAAGTTCAGGAATAGAGCTACAAAGGAGCGTGCACCTTTTTTTCCACCAATCGTGATCATTAAGATGAAAAGGATGGCTGCGAGATACAGTTGTACAGTCATGCTCTAGCCTTCTTTCTGTTAACAAAAAAGATGGATGTATAGATGGCGATCGGGATTGCTAGTACAATGCCGATTCCCCCGGTCAGTGCCCTCGCCATTTCCAGTGAAAGATTCATGGAAAGGGTGAAACCGAGTGGAGAAGCATTTTTGAAAAAAAGAATGAGCATGGGAATCGCCCCGCTGATATAGACGAAGAACAAAATATTCGTCATCGTTCCCATGATGTCCTGGCCGATATCGAATCCCGACTTCCTCAACGCTTTGATGGAGATGTCGGGATTCTTCTCGTACAGTCCGAAGATGGACGACGATAGGGTGATGGCGACATCCATCACCGCTCCCAAGCACCCCACGAGTATCCCTGCCATGAACACCATTTCATATGGACGGGTAAGGAATTGCATCTCCTCGTAACGGAGACCGTTTCCGGAGGTGAATCCGACCACAACATAAGCAATCAAGAGTGTCATGAACGTTCCAATCAAGGTCGCAACAACTGCTGCATACGTTTTTTCATTAAAGCCATTGACGAATAAAAGGGATATACCGGTAAATAAAATCACCCCGATGCTGCATACTGCCAACAGGCTTATATCCTCTGAGTTCAGGTAAATATCCAGGGCATAGGACAGGATGACGGCATTGACTCCAAGGGTGATCAGGGAGAACAGCCCCTGCTTCTTCCCGACCACTAATAAGAGCAGGATAAAAACCCAACCGATGATCATCATGTATGTATCCCGCTTGACGTCTTCTATGTTCCCGGCCAGCTCCGTCGTTCCTGCTGAAGATGAATCGATACTTACGAATAATTCGTTCCCGGGGTGATATTCCTGATCAGTGGCCCCTGAGGAAGAATATTCATTGGTTAAAGTGATCATCTCTCCCTTTTGAACCCCGTTCTTCAATTCAGCTATGACATGCTGGGAGTAGAGCTTATCCTTATTTCCATTCATATCCTCCATTTCCGTCGTTTCCACAATCTTCGTACTGATCACTTCGGCAATCGGTCGATCATACCATTCATGATTGTGGTAGACGAAATAGAGGGAAGCGGCCACGCATAGTGTGAGGGTGATGTATATAAAAAGATGTTTGGAACTCAAGTTTTTGCGTTCAGTGATTTGTGCAAACAACCATCCATACCTCCATGATTTAAATCAAAACTAGTATATGTATGGGATGAACTAAACAAGCTCATCCACCTGGTCTTCCATTGGTTACTTGCATTAATGGAACGAGCATTTATTCATTATTCCATAAAAAAGACGGTTAATCAAAAGAAGGGACGGACCTTGTGCGTTCATAAGAAAGCATGAGGTCCGTCCCTGTTTATTAAGTATGTTCCTTACCTAATACAAGGTGCGTTCTTCCAAGATGCCCCTGTTTACCCCCTATTTTTGCAGAAGTTATGCAAATAAAAATAAACCTCTTTGTTTATAAAAAAATGTACCTTATCCGTTTATTGCAAAATGAACGGGATATAGTAAACGTGTAGGAAATACTTAATCTTAAAGGAGGAATTCAAATTGTCACACGAACAATACCAATCGGCCATCAACGCACTCCATGAATGTATGGTGGCGTGTAATCATTGTTACGATTCTTGTCTAAAGGAAGAAGATCTCAACATGATGAAAGAATGTATCCGGTACGATAGGGAATGTGCGGATATGTGTGCATACTTAGAACAATCCTTAGTAAGAGGGACTCCATTTGCGTCTGAGCTTGCCAGAGTGTGTGCTGCGATTTGTGAAGCATGTGGGGAAGAATGCAAGAAGCATGATCATGATCATTGTCAGGCATGTGCCGATGCTTGCTTCAAATGTGCAGAAGAATGTAAGAAAATCGCCTAAAGGAAATGAACATAAGAAAAGATCAAAGGACAGGGAGCCTTTGATCTTTTTTATGTTTTCCACTGGTAGCCGATGCCCCATATTGTTTTCAAATGATGTTCAATGGGGAAGCCTGCTTTTTTCAGCTTTTCCCTTAAATTCCTGATATGGGAATCCACGGTTCGGATATCGGTCGTGGAATGGATATCCCATACCATGAGAAGGAGCTGTTCCCGGGTGTATACCCGTTCAGTGTTCTTCATCAAGGAGTGCAGGATTTTATATTCTTTTAACGTCAGAGGGCTGATTTCATTTTCATATTTTAACGTGTAGGAGTCTTCATCCAACGTAAAAGCCCCTCTGGTCAAGTGATGATCCTCTACTTGGTCATACTGTTTGATCCTTCTGAATTGAGCGTTCACACGTGCGACCAGTTCCCCTTCGTCAAAGGGTTTTGTGATATAGTCATCAGCCCCGGCGTTTAAGCCTTTAATGACGTCATCCTTATCACCCCTGGCCGTTAACATGATGATGGGGACGTTTGAAAACTCCCTGATTTTTTCACAGGTTTGAAAGCCACTGAGCTCAGGCATCATGATATCCAATATGACCAGGTCTACGGAATGTTTTTTAACAGACTGAATTGCGTCATAGCCGTTATTTTTCTTTTTGCATACATACCCGTGAGGCTTCAGATAAAGCTCCAGCAGGTTCAGCATCCTTCTTTCATCATCGATTAATAAAATGGTATTCACCAGACTGACCTCCAAGCATCACAGAATAATGTTGATCGATGTTCCTTTATTTCGTTGACTTTGTATTGAAATTTGACCGCCGTGTGCTTCCACCAGTTCTTTGACAATGGATAGCCCGAGACCGGATCCGCCAAATTCCCTGGAACGTGATTTCTCCACCCGGTACATCCTGTTGAATACCTGTGGAAGTTCATCCGGTGGGATTCCCATTCCCTGGTCGTTAATTAGGAGGTTCATATTCCCTGATTCGTTTCGCTCAACCGTCACTTCAGTCGTTGAATGCGGGGGCGAATGTTTTAGGGCGTTATCCAATAAGTTCATGACGATTTGTTCAAGTCGAATGGGATCGGCATGGAACGGGAAATCCTCCTTCACAGTCAAAATGAGATCGATTCCCTTACTTTTAAAAACAGGAGCAACCTTGTTGATGACTTTTTGATAAAAAGAGCCCGAATCGATGGTTTCAGTTTGAATGGAAAAATTGTTTTCATCAATCTTTGCCAGCTCAAATAAATTTTCGATCAACGTCAGGATGGTTTTGGATTCTTCTTGGATGATGTTCAGATATTCTTTTCGTTCAGATTCCGGGATGTCCTCTCGAAGAGCCACATTGGCATATCCTTGAACATATGTCAGGGGGGTTCTGAGCTCATGAGAAATATTCGCTAGGAATTCAGTACGCTCCTGTTGAATGGTCTCTAGATCTGTCGCCAGCCTCTGAATGGAATCCGATAGATCCCCAAGTTCATCCTGACCGAGTTCCGGAAGTTTCACCTCAAAATTCCCTTTGCTCAATTTTTCCGTCGCCTGCTTCATTTTTAACAAGGGACGCGTCAGAAGTTTCGATAGGAGAAAATGGATCCCCGTTAAGATGATGAGACTAAGTATTCCTGCGAGAAGGAAATGGCTGTTCAATTGGCTGATCAGGTTCCGCAACGGTGTGGCGCTTTTGAACATATAGACATATCCTTCGTTCCGTTCACTTTCGAAGGATGTAACGGTAGATAAATAATTCATATCCTTCCAATTTGATTCGATGACCCTTCCTTCACGGGTCAACGATTCAGGGGTGACTTGGATTAGTTCACGCATCCCATCCGTTAATACACGTGAACCAATGATGACGTTATGGTTTTGATCTGTGATCACAACTTCCGTTTCCGTTTTGGATTCCATGAGGGCTATGTGGTGGAGCGTCGTTTCCGAATAACGATCCTCTAACACATCACGATGACTGTTCCCCCGTGATAGAATCGATTGAAATTCTTCCTCGATCCGTGTATCGATGATATTGTCATGTAGATAGAGCATCAATAACCCTTCCATCACGAGAACCGCAATCGTGAAGTAGAGGGCTAACTTTGTTGAAATTTTCTTCATAGTAAAACCTCATTTTGTCATTTCCTTTATTTTACCGAAAAAATATGAAAAAACTATGCACAATGCTTCAAGCCTGAAGGCATTTGTCATAAATCTTTCATGATTTTCTCGCATTTCTCCATATAATTTGCAATTTTGCGGGATAAACTTTAATTCATAAATGAGAGGAGGACTACCATGACTCAAAATAGTAAAAAAACGATCCTATTACTTTTTACAGCACTGTTTCTCCTGTTGGGTGCCTGCTCCAACAATGAAGAGGATATGGGACATGAAGACGGAAATGACCAGGAGATGAAGGAAGAAATGGACGGGATGGACCATGATGACATGGATCACTCAAGTTCAGGAGAAGTACCTGAAGGCTTGAAGGAAGCGGCGAATCCCACCTATGCAGCAGGAAGTAAAGCCATCATCCAAGATGACCATATGGAAGGGATGAAGGGAGCCGAAGCCACAATCACAGGTGCTTACGAGACCTTTGTCTATACCGTTTCCTATACACCAACCACTGGCGGAGAAAAAGTGGAAGATCATAAATGGATCATTCATGAAGAAATTGCCGATCATGGTGAGGAACGTTATTCATCTGGGGATGAAGTCGTCCTAAACGCCGATCACATGAAAGGGATGGAAGGCGCGACCGCGACAATTGATTCCGTTGAAGAGACGACGGTGTATATGGTGGATTTCACACCAGTAACAGGTGGGGAAGAGGTAAAGAATCATAAATGGGTGACAGAGAGCGAGTTGTCACCGGCTGAATAAAGGTTGTTTAGTAAATCTTAATGCATGAGCTTATTCTAAAAAAGGATAAGCTCTTTTTTGTGCAATAAAGAATTGAAGGAATCTTGAATATTTGAAATAATTAGGAGGGAAGGGGGAATACCCATGAGCCTTACAAAACGGGTGTTGGTCCTATTAGGGTTAGTTGATGCAGTACTGATCATCATGTATCCTATGGATTACTACATCCTTTTCTTGAGACCACGGGATACGTATTTCCGATAATTTTAATATGGGGAGGTATGAGATATTTCACTTGAAGCTGTTGGAAGAAAAGAGGCTCCATCGTTCTTCTTTGTTACTGGAAAGCCGGACGATGGAACCCTATTTTTAATGCACTCAGATTTCAAAATAACCTTCAATCGATTTCGTCACTTCAAACGGGCCAGATTCTCTATTAGATGGAATTGCCAGCTTCAAGTCAAGTGCAGGGTAAAATGAGGCGCGGAAACTGACTCCGGGATCATAGCCCATCACATGAAACTTGTAGATCTCCTCATTCCTTTGATTCATCCATATTCCATACCCGTAGTGCACTTCTCCATTCACATGGACATGAGGGGTCAGCAGCTTCCCGGTCGTTTCTTCATTTACCAGTTTATAAGAAAATAAAGCTTCCCAAAGGCTCATCATGTCTGATGCTGTAATAAACGCACCGCCGTCAGCCCCGCCTTTTACAGGAATTGAATAGAGGTTGGTTCTCCATGTATTCTCTTCCTCTATATATCCGACTGCCGTGTTGGAAGGAAGGCAGTCCAATGAAAAATAGCCAGAGTGGTCCATGCCTGCTTTATGGAAAATCTCAGATTCTATATATTCTGTAAAAGACTGCCCTGTTTGCTGTTCAATGATCAATCCCAATAGGATGAAACCTGCATTATTATAATGAAATCGATCACCGGGAGTGAATTTCATCTGACCGGATTGAAAGAATGGCAGGAAATCCCGTAGCGATCTCATGTGATAAACTGGTGTTTCTTTCCATAGCTCTTCAAAATCAGACATCACTTCTTCATCAAAATAATCCGGAATGCCTGATGTATGTGTCAAAAGATGATGGACGGTCACACGGTCATCAAAATGAGGAAAGTCGATATCCAAACAATCCTTTAGACGAGTGTCAAAAGAGAGTGCCCCTTTTTCAACCAATTGGGCTATTCCTATGCTCGTAAATAACTTACTCCCGGAGGCAATTCCGAATCGTGTAGTCGGTTTGTTCGGAAGGCGATCAGATCGGTTCGCATAGTCACGGGCGCTTTCGGATACAACTTCTGTCCCTTGTTTAACTAGGACGACACCAGAGAAGTCGAGTTCTTGACAGCTTTGATCAATTAGATTACGCAGCTCGGTATGTTTGCTCATTGATTTAACCTCCGTTATAGTCTATGACTCTACAAATCATTTTTTATTACATATTAACATAAATTTCCTTTGTGGGACATCGGGGACAGGCACCATGTCCCACTACTCAAGCTAACGCCTGTAGTGTTTAGGAAATAACCCTATCCCTGAAATTTCTGCTATACTACATACAATGACAATTTTTCCCTAACAAAAAACGAATTGGAGGAACCGATCATGGACAGCATCATCTTCGACCTGGACGGCACACTTTGGGACCCAATAGAATCCGTACTGGAAGCATGGAACAACGTCATCAACGAACATAACCAGTTAAAAGAAGGCATAACAAGGGAGCATCTTGAGGGAACCATGGGGCTTCAAATGAAGGAAATCGGGAAGAAATTGTTCCCTGAATTGAACGAAGAGGAGCGGGAGCAGCTACTGAAAGATCTGTCCAGTCATGAAATCCCGCACTTAAGTAAGCATGGAGGGAGTCTCTATAACCATGTGGAAAAGGTGCTTGTAGAGCTGTCGAAGAAGTCCAAGCTGTTTATCGTGAGCAACTGTCAGGACGGATACATCGAGGCCTTTTATGACTATCATGGACTGGATAAGCATTTCATCGATTATGAGAACCCCGGCAGAACAGGTCTTTCAAAAGGTGAGAATATTAAGCTGATCATCGAACGCAACCATTTAATTGACCCAGTATACGTAGGTGATACAGAAGGGGACCAAAGGGCGGCAAAAGAAGCAGGGATTCCATTTATCTATGCCCGCTATGGATTTGGGGAGGCGAAAGAATACACCCAAGCCATTGATTCATTTGATGAGCTGCTGAATATTTTCTGATCATGTTGAGGAGGGACGGACCTTGTGAAGGTCCGTCCCTCCCATTTTAATTGATTTCCATTATTGACTATTCCCGATTTTTGTAAGATAGTTACTATGTCCTGTCATAGAATGACAGAAATAGAGTTTTCTAGTGGGAGCATTTCTAATGAAAGAATTTAATGGCCGATTACATAAGAAATACTATTATATGATTGTTTCGTTGATCATCGTCCTGATGATAGCGGGTTTACTGGTGGATAATCCGGTCAATTCACGATTCGCGGTGCATGGAGTGATGATCGTGATCATCTCTGGCTGTCTATTGATTTATCCTTGGTATGAGAATGCGTGGATGAGATATATGACGGTCATTTCGTCGACCGGTTATTTTTACACCCTGTTTTACTTGTATCCGGAAACCTGGTCGGGGTTTATTTTACTTTGTTTTATTCCTGCTTTTTCGATTCTCTTTTTTGACAAGAGGCTTTTTTATTTTTCGCTTGTGATCAATTTTGCTTTCATTGCCTTTACATTCGGTTATATCGGGTTCGTGGATAAGGGGCAGGATTATCCTTACATATACACAGATTTAGTAGGGAATGTGGTGAACTTCCTGGCAAGTCAGGTCCTGCTGTATTTTATCTTTCATTTAACGAATCTGCGGATTCAGAAGCAGCGGGTTTACTATGAACAGGTGCAGCAGGCGGAGCGGATGAGGACGACTGGTCAGCTGGCGGCGGCTGTCGCCCATGAAATCCGGAATCCCTTGACCGTGGTGAATGGATTTCTTCAATTTTATGTGGAAAATCCCGCATTAAGTCAAAGCCAGAAGCAGAATTTTTCCCTTATGATCAATGAACTCGATACGGCGGAGCATGTCATTTCACAGTTCCTCTCCGTTTCAAAGCCCGATCAAGGGGAGAAGGTGGACAACGTTGATATTGAACTGGTTCTGCAAGATGTAACGGAACTCCTCAACATGTACGGTTTGTTGAATGATAATGGCATTGATCTCAACGTGGAAAAGGATTGTCATGTGGCGGTCAATTCTATTGAATTTAAGCAGCTTTTCATCAATCTAATGAAAAATGCCATCGAAGCTTCCCCGCATAGCGGGTCCGTTAAGGTGACGGCTACCAAAGTAAAAGGCCATGTCTGCATTCGAATTATTGACAACGGACGTGGAATGAGTCAGGAGGAAGTGAAAAACCTCGGTACTCCTTTCTATTCCTTGAAGAGTAAAGGAACCGGCCTGGGTCTTATGATTTGCTTCAACATTGTGGAGAAATATAAGGGGACCATACACTTTGACAGCGAGACGGGAAAAGGTACGACGGTTACACTTCGGTTTCCGCTTGTTGACGTGTAAGTTTAAATGATAACAATAGCAAAACGACCTGTTCCAATAAAGGCAGGACGTTTTGCTATTTTAGTTAGCTGAATTCGACGGTATAAATTAATTTACAAAAATGTTAAAATCTCCAAAAAATCGTTTAGGAAGATCCTTTCGAGGTATATAACGAGTGTACAAACGTACACACCACTTTTACTAAACTTAAGGAGGATTTTCATTATGGCAAACAGTAACAGCAACAACAGCAACAAAAACAGTAGCAACAACAATGACAACAACAGCAAAATGAGTTACGAAGAAGCAGGCCGTAAAGGCGGAGAGAAAACAGCCAGAACCCATGATAAAGAATTCTACCAAGAGATTGGTGAAAAGGGCGGAGAAGCAACCTCAGAAAACCATGACAAAAAATTCTATCAGGAAATTGGAGCAAAAGGCGGTAGTAATTCCAGCAACTCCAATGGTTCAAGCAACTCAAGCAGCTCAAACAGCCCAAACAACAATAATAACTAGATAATAGTTAGGGAGAGGGATCTTACGTTAAATAGATCCCTCTTTTTTCTTTCTATCCCAGTTTGGCTTTAGAATTAGGGAAATGTAAAAGACCTGTTAGACGAACAGGTCTTTAACAACTGAATTCAGATCATCAATCACAATGTTCTTGTTTGTTTTTATGAAGGGGCGGCGGGATTAACCAGCCTTTTTCTTTGTTTAATTTGAGTACTTTAGCCCCTAATTGAGCTTTTTGCATATGGAATTGTCCAAACATCATGGCCACATCTTCACGAATACATTGACCGATGGCCGTACTGCAAGCAACTAATCCAGCAGCAATATTGGTTGAAAGTGCTCCTGAGATAGCAGGGTCCGGCATACGGGCACCTGTTGGAATGTCATCGAGACACGCCTGTGGCGGTTCTGGAGGGGTAGGCGGTAAGCCGATTCCATTTTCTTTAAGCAGGGTTTCAATTTGTTTTGCCTCTTCCTGCCCGGCTTCAATACCTTCTTTAAGTAACTTCTTAAGATCTTCATCCCCGGCGTGGTTCAGTTGAAGCTGATAACCAGCAACCGCATTTTTAGCTGAGAATAAATAGTTCCATGTGCTGAATACTTCACCATAATGCATTGGTTCATCTTTTGGATTTCCACTTAAAATACCCATAAACATCCTCCTGAAATTCATTTTGTGTGCCTCCTTCCTGCTTTGAACGCACAATTTATATATTCTCCCAAAATGATAAATGAATTCATCCGAGTCAGGTTAAATCAACAGTGTGAGTTAAAAAGTATCGGATCAACTAAGAGAAGAGATGTCGGAGAGAATGACACATATGTTGACGGTTACTTAAAAGGCTCCTTTCTAATTTGAACAAGAAAAAAACAGCAAATAAATTTGCTGTCGTGTATCAAAAATGGCTTTGAACTAACTTTTCGATAGCTGTTACCAATTCGTCTGTATCCCCTTGGAACATATGGAAATTAAGTGAGGATTGAAGTTTTGTACTTTGAATTCTGATGTCATCCTTTTGATTGAATTCTGCAGACCAATGGATTGCTGGTATCGATACGATAAATCGTTTGTCGGGAGTTTTATGGAGATAAACTTCAGCCAGTTTGTTTCCGGACAGATTGATTTTCTCATATGAGGTAATCATGACATCACTCATTTCAGGTTTATAGTAAGTATCGTAAGTATAACAGGATTATCCAGAGAAGGCGAAGCATGCGCAGAAGATGTCTGAATCGGTTCATTAATCGGTAAGCTTCTTTTTCATTGAGGTCATACTATAAAACATGTCCTTAAAGTGGTAAGCTAATAATTTAGTGATAGGAAATTTTTCAGGAGGTCGACACATGAACCTAAATAATAACGATCTATTGATTCGATTACGATATGCATTGGATCTTAAAAATACAGAAATGGTTGAGATCTTTGAGCTGGGAGGCATTGAGCTTTCAAAGGAAGAAGTGCTGAAGGTTCTAACAAAAACACAGTATAGTGATGATTTCGAGGACGATATCCTGGAGGATGAAGACCATATCCCATGTGATGATGAAATGTTCGAGTCATTCTTGAACGGCTTCATTACGTTTAAAAGAGGGCCAAAACCGGGACAGACGGGACGACCGGAATTGACGTATGAACATGTGAATAATCTTCTATTAAAAAAGGTGAAGATCGCCCTCTCATTAACAAGTGAGGATATGATCGACATCCTGGATCTGGCTGGAGTGGTAATTACAAAAGGTGAATTGGGAGCGATTATGCGAAGAGAAGGCCATAACAATTACAGAGTGTGCGGTGACCGGTATGCACGGAATTTCTTAAAAGGGTTGGCCATCCGATACAGGGGATAAAAGATGAATCATACTTATTCTGGTGAGACCATACAGTTTGAGATTAAATATAAGAATCGGACATCCATCGGCATCTACTTGGACAGCTTCGGAAACATTGAAGTCCATGCACCTAAAGGGACCCCGGACGAATCGGTGATCCGGCTGCTGGAGGATAAATGGGATGTGATCCTGGAGAGATCGAAGGAGATGAAGGATCGTCTGAATGGACCACAGGAGAAGACCTATCAACATGGGGAACCCTTTTTGTTTCTTGGGAACTCATTTCCCATACAGGTTCAACACGATCCATCGATCATACAGGATCATGTCACATTTGACGGAAAAACACTGCATATCCAAGTAAAAGAGCTTGAGGATGAACGGATCCAACAGGCGTTAAAACGTTTTTACTACAAGCAGTGCAAAGCGATCGTAGAGAAAAGCATTGCGGTCCATCAACGTCACTTTAAAACCAAGCCCCGTTCCATCCGTATCTCAGACAGTCAAACGACCTGGGGTACCTGTGATGGGAGAAGACAATTGACCTTCAACTGGAAGCTTGCCATGGCCCCCCAGGATGTCATCGACTACGTCGTCGTCCATGAAATGTGCCACATGGTCCACCTCAATCACGACCGGTCCTTCTGGCGTCTTGTCGGGAGAATCGTGCCCGACTATAAAGAGAAAGAACACTGGCTGGCAATGTCCAGTTGGAAGATGACGGTGTAAGTGGGACGAGGGGACAGGCACCTTGTTCCCATTAATTAAATAGTTGAAAAGAAAGAAGTGAAGGTCTTGATAAAGTACAAATATCTCCATCACGTAAGTCTTACGGTTACAGATTTGGAAAAAGCAAAAGATTTCTATGGGAAAACGTTATGTTTAAACGAAATTCCGCGTCCCGATTTTGGTTTTCCGGGTGCCTGGTATGATATTGAGGGTCAGCAGCTCCACTTGATCGTCGATCCTTCTTCGCAAACCATACGCAAGGATAAACGTCTATCCAGCAGGGAAGGCCATTTTGCCCTTAGAGTGGAGAGCTATTATGATACTCTCCAATGGTTAAAAGAAAACGAAGTGGAAATTCTCGAAAAACCACAATCGAAAAGTGGATTCGCCCAAATTTTCTGCGCCGATCCAGATGGTAATTTGATTGAACTTAATGTGGAACAAAAAGATCTATAATTTTCTATGAAACCAACAGGCGCGATGAACTCAGGGAATGAGTCATGCTCCTGTTGGTTTTGTTTTTAGGGGAAGCTGTATGTTCTATATCTCAGTGGATAGAATAAGGGTGTACAGTATTTTATGATAATACTTATTAATTGATAATTATTATAAATAATGATATAATACATTTATAACAAAGACAAAAGGAGAGAACATACATGAATCAACAATTAGTCGTGGCCCTTAACAAACAACTTGCAAACTGGAACGTCCTTTATACAAAACTACACAATTATCATTGGTATGTAACGGGTCCGGAATTCTTCACCCTGCATGAGAAATTTGAAGAATACTACAACGAAGCGGGAAATTATATTGATGAAGTAGCAGAAAGAATTCTTACAATCAAAGGGAAGCCGATTGCTACCCTAAAAGAGTACCTTGAAACGGCTACCATTGAAGAATCCAATGGAAAAGAAACCGCCACAGAAATGGTGGACGCATTAATAAACGATTTTAAACAAATCGTGAATGATTCCAAGAAAATCATCGAAGCAGCAGAGGATTCTCAGGATCAGCCTACAGCTGACTTATTCATCGGAATTAAAACATCACTCGAACAACATATTTGGATGTTGAATGCATTTAATACACGATAAGACAAAAAAAGCATTGACCTGCATGGGCCAATGCTTTTTTACATCATGGACATTCATTCGCCTATTCGTTCCATATCCTATAAAATGAAAGTATCTCGGTTGAAATGAAAGGATGATTAAAATGAATGGTTCACTCACCATTAAAGAAAGAGCAGTCTCATTTCTGGAACTTGTCGCATCAGGAGACGTCCGTGAAGCATACGAGAGTCACGTAAGTCCTGACTTTCGCCACCACAATCCGCATTTTCCAGGAGATGCCAATTCACTTATGTCTGCTATGGAAGAGAATGCAGCCGGAAACCCTGAGAAGATGCTCGAAGTCAAACGTGCCATCCAGGAAGGTGACACGGTTGCGGTTCATTCACACGTGAGACAGAATCCAGAGGACCTGGGAGGGGCTGTCGTTCATATCTTCCGTTTCCAGGATGAGCGGATCGTTGAATTGTGGGATGTTGGACAAGCCATTCCGGAGGATTCACCCAATGAAAATGGGGTTTTTTAATTTCTTTCATTCACTATAATAAGTCGATTCCTATGGGAGTCGACTTTTTTATGTTCAACACATAGGCCAGTGGAAATTTCGAATGGCTTCATATTTATTGCCATCCTTGTGCACTATATAAATAAAACAAAAAGGGTGGTGAAAGTATGTCTAAACAGAAGAACAAGGACCTTAAGAATAATAAAGCAATGCCGAAGTCAGATGTGGAATTTGCACAAGATGGACTTGAAAAAGTGGCCATTAAAGCGCAGGAACGAAAGAATAAGTAAATAGAAATAAGAAATGAGAAGTTAGGCAACTTCTCATTTTTGGTTTTACTGAATCGTTTAGTTAAGAGATATTATTGAATGCTAACATCATTGATTTCCAAATAACCGGCAGGACTGATAGAAAAATCTTTTACGTTGTTTCGAATCGCCGCCATATTTTCAATCACTCGAACCGGGATATAGACCGCGTCTTCCATTTCCAGCTCCTGAGATTTTGCATAAAGCTCCAATCGTTTCTCTTGAACCATTTCAGAACGTGCCTGTTCGATCAATCGATCTACCTCTTCATTACTATAGAAAAATGTATTTCCGGCAGGTCCATGGGAGTTGCTGTGGAAAAGATTGTATTGATTATAGTCTGCATCACCTGTAGCATTTCTCCAACTGATGATGAACATTTCCGAATTTCCACTTGTGGCTTGCTCTACAAAGGTTCCATACTCCTGGATCTGGATTTCCAGGTCGATTCCAATTCCTTTGAGCTGGGATTGCATGACTTCAGCCAGGCTGATCCTTTCCTTACTGTCCATTGTAAGCAATGTTGTTTTGAATCCATCAGGATACCCAGCTTCGGACAGTAACCGCTTGGCTTCATTTACATTATACTCATATGCCTTCATATCCTGATGATAGCCAAACACTTTAGACCCTAATAAGGAGTTTGCCTTTTTTCCTATATTATTAAATACACCTTTCATGATGGAATCCATTTCAACTGCATGGGATATGGCTTTCCGGACACGGACATCATTGAAAGGTTCCTTTTGTACATTGAATCCTACATACTCGGTACCAAAGCCTTCACTTCGGTATACTTCAACATTATCGGAAGCCTTCACTGAATCCATCATCGTGACAGAAAGAGGTTCCGCAATATGGGCTTCGCCTGTTTCAAGCATAGAAATCCTCGTTGTCTCTTCTGGTACGACCTTGAATACGACTTCGCTTATAGTTGGTTGATCTCCCCAGTACTCGTCGTTTCTATTAAACACAATCTCTTTTCCTGTTTCCCAGGACTTGAACTCAAATGGACCTGTGCCGACCGGCTCTTGGATAATGTCCTTTCCATATTTATCGATCGTCTTGGGACTGATGATTCCGCCTTCATGACTCGCCAGGATGGATAATAAGGGTGAAAAAGGTTCAGATAAAAGAAATTGAACGGTATGATCATCGACTACTTTTACTTCCTTGACCATTTTGAATACAACTGCTCGAGGCGAAGCCACCTTTGGGTCTGTTAAACGACCAAACGTTTTCTTCACAGCCTCGGCATTAAATG
This sequence comes from Rossellomorea sp. y25, assembly GCF_038049935.1. NCBI lineage: Bacteria > Bacillati > Bacillota > Bacilli > Caryophanales > Bacillaceae > Rossellomorea > Rossellomorea sp. y25. Next base: position 1,068,606 of record NZ_CP145886.1, read on the forward strand.
GTGTCCCATCATGAAACGAGACATCATCTCTTAGTTTGAATTCCCACGTTGTATCATCCAACTGCTCCCATTCCTCAGCAAGTAATGGCTTGATTTTGGCATTTTTGTCTCTGCCGACAAGCCCCTCGTAAATTTTACCGTGTGTCACACTTGCTGCATTGATGGTGGACATAAAATGATGATCAAGATTCTCCACATCGGATAGACGGGCAATGACCAACTTATTTTCTTTGTTGGAAGCCTGTCCATCAGCCTGGTCACCCGAATTTGCCCCCATATTGGTAGAGCAACCGCTAATCGCTAACATCAGTACCATTATTCCAATCATGACAACCCTGCTCCTGAAACTACTTACCTTCGTCTTCATCTATTCATCCTCCCCTCCGTATTTATTTAATTATAAGAATTTTCAGACATATAAAATTAAGATATCTTTACTGTTTTTTTTGTTTTGTTGACCTTTTTATTAGGCAGGATGAGTTTGTTCTAAGGTTCATAGCAAATCAAATGTAGTCCCAAGTATCCGGCCCACTTTTCTTACAGGTGTCGATAGGTGATTAAAATGAATGGGTAAATTGATTAATGATTTTCTGCCCAACAAACCTGACGATTAAATTGGTGTGAAATGTTAAATAAATATTTGAAATACTTGTTTTAGAAGGATTTTTATTCAAAGCAACGAATAGGGAATATATCAGGATAAAAAGGAGCGTGTTATGATGAATGGATTATTCCATAATAAGGAAGAGGTAACGGATTTTCTTACGGCTAACAGAGAGAAATTCCAGCAAATGCTCTTATCTGAAGCTGTAAATGTTGGGAGCAAAATCAATGATATTCTAGAAAAAGGAAACATCGATCTATTAAAGAATGCAGAAATGTTAGCTCACTATATCGTTGAAAACAGAGAAGAAGAGCTGGTTGAATTTGCAAAGGTAGAGGGTATTGCATGGGCGCAACATTCTCTCACACTTGCATTCAAACTGGAATGGGTACATGCAATTAGAAGAACTTTATGGTATTTCCTTTATCAATTTGATGATCAGAATGAGGATAATGAATCTCCACGAAAGAAATTCTTTGATTTGGAAAAACGAATCAATGACAGTGTTGATCAGTTCCTGAACAATTTCTTTATCAGTTATTCTGATTACAAAGATGAACTGCTATTGTCGCAAAAAAAGCTGGTGGAAAATCTATCGGTACCTATCATTCCGATAGCCAGCTCGGTTGCGGTACTTCCTTTAATTGGAATGATAGATACCTATCGTATCAATACATTGGAAGAGAAAGTGTTGATGGGAATCAGTTCTATGCAAATTCAAACCCTTATTATAGATTTATCGGGTATTGCCGAAATGGAATTGGATGTCATTTTTCAATTTGAGAAGATCTTAAACGGAATTAATATGATGGGATGCAAGGCAATCCTTACAGGGCTACGGGTAGAGCTTGTCAGAAAAATAGTTGATACAGGAGTGTCATTCGACAGTCAAGTAGAGACAAAGGGTACATTACAGCAAACACTCAAAGAACATCTGGTGTTGGAATCAGGAGTGCAATTTTAATTTAATAATTATATTTAAAGGGGAAAAAGCTGAAGATCAACCATCTGATCTCCAGCTTTTTCATTGTTCAATCATCATGCAGGGTTACTTTCTAACGCGACTATCCGACATTTGATCCAGATCCAGTGGCAAAAAAGCATAATCTCCGTCTTTCATAATCTCACGTTTTAAAACGGGAACAGGTTGTTTGAAAATCGGTCCATCCACTACTGTGGTATGGAATTCTCCACCTTCTCCGCAAGGATCGATTCCACGGGCTTCAAGTTCCTTTATGTATTCATGGGTCAACGTTCGCCCTAAATCTTCAAGGCGCATGCCCAGGGATAAATTAACCGTAACAACGATGGATACAAATCCCAGATTGATAAACTCTTCGACAGCTTCACGATGGTTCATTCCCCATAAAGGCATCCCGAGTTTAAGCCTTGCGTTCTTCGCCACTTTTTCATGCCAACAGCCGTGTTCAGGCATATCCAGGTCTCCCGTCACTAACACTTCTGCCCCATGATTCTTTGCTTTATCTAAAAGGGTCATGAAGACTTCTTCATAATCTGTCCAACTGGCAGCTGCTGTGAATACGGGCAAGCCGATCGATTCCGCTTGTGCTCGGATAAGCTCCGGAGGCATCCCGTGTGATCTGGAACGTTTTCCTTCTTCCTCCAGCATCACCATCAGGCCGATCGCCTCTCCATCCTTCGATGCTTTGTATAGAGCTAAGACACTATCCTTTCCTCCGCTAAACGAAGTGATGAATGAATGTCCGCGAGCACCATGTTTCCATTCCTTTGATTCTGTCATTCTTATCTTTCCTCCTTATTTGTAATAGTTTCATCGTTTCTTTCATTCTATCACGATGAGGCTTTATAGATAACATCATACAATCCTATGATTAGTAGATGTCTTAGTCCATTAAGTCAAAAGAGTCGCCTACTTGACGACTCTCTTACTCGGACCATTACGAGTGTGGTCTCATTTTCTATGAATCCGAATCTCATTAACCACCAGGGATATCACCACTAATCCACTCGACACGAAAAAGCTGATCCAGGTCGATTGAATTGAGTTATAGTTTAGGAGAGACAGCAGCCCCACTCCTAAACCAATCAACGAACAATAAGGGAGGAGCACCGGAATCGTTCTTTTATAAAAGATGACCACCAGCATCGTCGGAATGATGGCTGCATACACCTGGGCGAAAAAGAAGATAAGCTCCATCAGACTGGGTGACAGGATCGAGCTGATGAGAAAGAGTGAAAGGGAAAGCACACCAGAGACCAAATAGGTCTTTTTCAATTGCTGGTCTTCACTCCAATCGAACTTGTGGCTTAGCATATTCCGGATGACCATGATCGATGTGGCATGGAGCTCTGCCCCCACGGTGGAGGCGATGGCACTGAAGCAGCAGCCGATAAATAATAGAAGCAGAAACAATGAGTCGATTTTCTCCACCAGCTGACTCAATATGGAGTAAATGTTTTCAAAGCCCTGCCCATAAACCGCAATCAATACAATCGCGGTGAAGGCGAGGGGGATGGTCGCCCAAATGATCCCGGCCATCATAAAGGATGTTCGGACCTTGGATTTTTCAATGATATAGATCCGCTGCCAGGTCGCCCGGTCGATCAATACTTGTCCGAATCCAATCAGAAATGCGGTAAGAATGAACAAGGTGATTTCATTATGTTTCAGAAATAATAAGTAGGGATGATAAAGCAGCAATCCATCGTAAACGGGAAAAATACCTTTTTGGATAAAAAAATAAACGGGAATCAGAATGATGGCTGCGAAAATAAACGAGATATGAATCCCTTCAAAGCGATGGATTTGCTTCATGCCCCCTATGGACAACAGGAAGCAGTATAGAAAGAATACGAGTAACCCTACATAGATCGGTGTTTTTAATAGAAAATGAAATAACACACCTGCCCCCAGTGCTTGTATAAGCAGTGAGTCCAGGCTTGTCAGGAGCAATACCCACATGACGAACCAGTATGACCTCCCACGGAGCCTTTCTTTCAAAACATCCCCTAGAGTCATGTAGGTTGGGAATCGTTCCCTGATATAGGGGGTGATCCACCCGAATAGAAAGAGAGCGGTGGCTCCCATCATGGCATAGCCGATTCCACCAAGCAGTCCATATTTCACAAGTGTTTCAGGAGAGGACAAAATCGTATTGCCGGTCACCCATCTTGCCAGGAGCGAAACGACTCCATACGCCACTCCAAACGTGATGGTTCCTTGTATATACTCACGATACGTTCGTGGCTTCATTGATTTATACCTTCTCTCTTATCCGATATTCCCTTGGAGTGTATCCTGTTTGCTTCTTGAATAATGAACTGAAATAGTGCTGGCTGCTGAATCCGCACGCTTCAGAAATAGAAGAGATGGACTTTTCGGTATCCTGCCGCAGTAATCGCTGTGCGGCCTGGACTCTGAAATCATTCAGGTATTCTGAGAAGCTGATCCCCATCTCTTCATGAAATTTTCTGCTCAGGTACGTACCGTTGATATGGATCTGGCTCGCCAATGAAGAAAGGGAAAGCTTATCGCTGTATTGTTCATGGATGATCGTTAACGCTTCCTGCACGATATGGGATTGGATTGATGCGTATTTATAGTGATCGAGAACTTGGAATAATTCTTCTTCAATAATCGGTTTTGTCAAATAATCCTTTGCCCCGAGTCGCAGGGAGGCCTGTGCATAATCGAATGATTGGTAGGCCGTGACCATAATGATGTCGATATGGTCATATTTCTTCATTTCAATCCCGAGTTCAATCCCTGATTTACCAGGCAGTTGAATGTCGAGGAGCGTAAGGCGAATCGGATGTTCCGTCAGAATCTTTAACGCCTGTGACGCATCCGCGGCTGTATGAATCGTCCAGTAAGGATATTTTTCGTGAATCATGTAGTTGAGCTGCTCCAGTTCCAGGGGCTCATCGTCAACGAGCAAAATATGCATGGCGCTTCCTCCTTCATCAAGTAATGGTGTCTTCTCTGGTCATATGAGGCCAGAAGATCTGGACACTCGTTCCTTTGGCTTCTTCATTCAGCTGAATGAGGATTTCTTCCTTAGGAAAGAGCATCTGCAATCGCTTCTGAATATTGTGTAATCCAATTCCACGGTCTTCCTTTTGAACATCTAGCGCTTCCAAAGCAGTTGATGAGCTGTTCCATACTTCTAAGTACACTTTGTTCCTTTGCTCATTCAGGATGATGATCAGCTTGCCTTGTCCGGGATTCTTTTCAAGTCCATGCTTAAAGGCGTTTTCTACAAGGGTCTGCAGGAGGTAAGGAGGGACTAGGGAAAGCTTGCAGCTTTCTTCAACGCTCCACACTACATCGAGCCGATCTCTGAATCTCAGTCTTTGAATGTCGAGATAATATCGGGTGTATTGGATTTCCTCCTCCATGGTGATCAATGGGTCAGTCTGTTTGTATTTGAACTTAAAGTATTTGGAAAGCACCTCGATGGCAGAAATCAGTTCTTCCTTGCGATTCAAACGTGCCAGGCTCAGGATGACATTAAGTGTATTGAAAAAAAAGTGGGGCTGGATCTGTTGGTTCAGTTGGTTGTATCTAGCTTCTTGAAGTTCCTGTTTCAGAAGCAGTTCGTTCTTTTCTTTCTCCAGTTGATCCAGACGTTTTTCAAATAGAAAGAGAAATAATAAGCTAAAAGCCCCAATGATTGGGGCTAATACGGACAGCATGATATAAAATGAAAAGGATTCTTGTGTAATCATGTGAAGAACTCCTAAAGTGATGAGTCATACTTTCTATTTTATAAGAAAACTAAGATTCTGAAAATATGTTTAGACATAATGGCACCTTGTGAAATGTTCTCCATGACCGGTCATAGGAGGCAGTTCTGCTTTACACAAATCCGTTGCCAGAGGGCAGCGGGTATGAAACTTACATCCGGATGGCGGATTCAATGGGGAAGGTACATCCCCTTTTAAAAGGATTCTTTCTCTTTTCTTAGAAAAATCAGGTACGGGGATGGCTGAAAGTAAGGCTTTGGTATAAGGGTGAGTAGGGTTGTCAAACAGCTCATGCTTTCTCCCAATCTCGACAACCTTCCCCAGATACATCACAATCACCCGATCTGATATATGACGTACAACACTTAAATCATGGGAAATGAAGAGGTACGTTAATTTCAATTCCTTCTGAAGTTTCTTTAACAGGTTCAAGATCTGTGCCTGAATGGATACATCCAGTGCCGATACGGCTTCATCACAGATGATCACTTTCGGATTGACCGCCAATGCCCGTGCGATTCCGATCCTTTGTCGCTGACCGCCGCTGAATTCGTGGGGGAGACGGTCGAGTGATGTAATCGGGAGACCCACATAGTCCAATAATTCCTTCATACGAGCTTCATGCTTGGAAGGGGGCAATACTTTTTGTATGGTCATGGCTTCTTTCAGGATCTTTCTGACGGTTTGTCTCGGATTCAAGGAGGCAAACGGATCCTGGAAAATGACCTGGATATCGCCCCTCATATTTCTTAATCCCTTTTTGGATAGACTGTTCAATTCGATTCCTTTGTATTGGATACTGCCTTCCGTCGGCTTATCCAGCTGAAGGATGGCACGGCCGGTTGTCGATTTACCGCAGCCGGACTCACCTACGATACTGAGGGTTTCCCCTTCATAGAGCGTGAAGGTGATATCGTCCACGGCTTTCACCACTTGTTTAGGTTGGAACAACGACTCCCTTTTGATAGGGAAGTACTGTTTCAGGCCATTCACTTCTAAAATAGGTTTTTTCTCTGTCATCATAGCGGTCATGTCATCTGCACCTCTTTCTCGGCATTATATAGAAAACATCTGATTTGACTGCCATCCTTCGAGGAATTGAGCTGTGGCTCTTCCTCGTGACATCGTGCGGTCGCCAATGCGCAACGGGGAGAAAAACGGCAGCCTTTTGGCATGTCATAAGGGGAAGGGACGCTTCCCGGCATCGTTTCCAGTTCTGCCTGGTCTTCATGCAATTTCGGTAATGAAGACATCAGTCCATTTGTGTATGGATGCTTCGGATTGGAGAATAATTGTTCCGTCGAACTATATTCCACAACCTGTCCGGCATACATAACCGCTACTTTGTCACATAGCTCGGCTACCACGCCTAAATCATGTGTGATGAAGATGATTCCCATATTCAGCTTTTTCTGAAGGTCCTTCATCAGCTCAAGGATTTGTGCCTGGATCGTCACATCAAGTGCCGTAGTCGGCTCATCCGCAATCAGGACTTCGGGATTGCAGGCAAGTGCCATGGCGATCATGACACGTTGCCTCATTCCGCCGCTCAGCTGGAAAGGCTCTTGTTTCGCCCTTTGTTCAGGAGAAGGGATGCCTACTAATTCGAGCATTTCGACCGCTTTCTTCCATGCTTCCTTTTTCCCGAGCTTTTGGTGGATGCGAACAGCTTCTGCAATCTGCTCCCCGACCGGTATGACAGGATTCAATGACGTCATTGGCTCTTGGAATATCATGGAAATTTGGTTTCCGCGCACTTTTCTAAGTTCGGGTTCGGACATTTTAAGGATGTCCTTTCCTTTCAATTCAATGGTGCCGTCCACTATCTTTCCGGGAGGGGAGGGGACAAGACGAAGAATCGAAAGGGAGGTCATGCTTTTTCCACAGCCCGATTCTCCGACGATTCCCAGCGTCTCACCTTCGTGAAGAACAAAATCGATTCCATCAACGGCTTTCGTCACTCCTTTTTTCGAAGTGAAATGGGTTTTTAAGTTTTTTACTTCCAAGACCACATTTTTACTCATTACAACCACTCCTAGTTAAGTTCAATTCGTTTGTTAAAGAATCGGTATAAAACGTCTACGAATAGATTGACGATCACGAAGACCAGGGATGCGACCAGTACTCCGCCCTGAACCATTGGAAGGTCACGTGTACGGATCGAGTCAACGATCATACGGCCGAGACCATTGATGGCAAAGACCGATTCAATTAATACCGTCCCTCCGAGAAGTGCCCCAAACTGAAGGCCGACCACCGTGATGACGGGAATCAAGGCATTGCGCAGGGCATGTTTATAGATAATGGCAAAGCTTTTTAAACCTTTTGCCTGAGCAGTACGGATATAGTCCTGCCTCACGACCTCAAGCATGCTGGATCGGGTCATTCTGGCTACGATGGCAGCTCCTCCGACCCCGAGCGTAAAGGCAGGTAAAATGATGTGCAGCATGCTGTCCCATCCCGCAACAGGTAAAAGCTGAAGTTTTACAGAGAATAAATAAATGGATAGAAGACCTAGAAAGAAGCTTGGAAGGGAAATCCCTAATAAAGCGACGATCATCACGGAAATATCGGTAGCAGAGTATGGTCTGACTGCCGAAATGATCCCTGCTGTCATTCCAAGGACTATCGTAATGAGAATACTGTAGAAGGCCAGTTCAATCGTGATCGGTAAGCGGGTCATGATTTCCTGGATGACAGGCTGCTGGCTCTTCAAAGATTGTCCAAGGTCACCCTGGAAGACATTCATGATGTATTCTCCATATTGAACATACAGTGGTCGGTTCAAGCCGAGCTCTGTCCGCAGTTGGTTGATCGCTTCTTTCGAGGCACCTTCTCCTGCAAGTATGATAGCCGGGTCTCCGGGAACCATCTGCATGATGAGAAAGACAACCAGGGTCACACCGAATATGACGGGGATGATTTCTATTAATCTTCTGAAAATGTACAATATCATTTCCTATTCCTCCTTATTATGATTTCAGTCTCGGATCAAGCGCGTCCCGAAGTCCGTCCCCGAAAAGATTAAAGCCGAGTACGAGAATGGAAATCGCCAACCCCGGGAAGAGGGCGATGTAGGGAGCCGTGAATAAAAAGTCCCTTCCGCTGGACAGCATCGTACCCCATTCAGGTGAAGGAGGCTGTGCCCCTAATCCAAGGAAGGATAATCCCGCTGCTGAAAGGATGGCGGTGGCGAGACGCAAGGATCCTTGAATGATGATGGGAGATAAAATGTTCGGCAGGATGTGCCTGAAGATGATGATGAAATCATTGGCTCCAAGCGAACGAATGGCATCGATATATTCAAGCTTCTTCGTTTCAAGCGTCGATCCCCGGACAACCCTTGCAAATAAAGGGATGGAGAACACCCCGACGGCAATCATGACATTCACAAGGCTCGGTCCCAGGGCAGAGATGATGGCAAGAGCCAATAGGATCCCAGGGAAAGCAAGCATGACATCCAGGATTCTGCTGATGAAGGTATCGATCCATCCTCCATAAACCCCTGAAATCAACCCCATGATGATGCCAAAGAAAGCACCGAAGCCGACTGCGGCAAAACCGACCCCCATTGAAAGACGGGAGCCGTAGAGGATCCTAGCTAGGATATCCCGTCCTTTATCATCCGTCCCCATCCAATGTTCTGTACTCGGGGGCTGGAGTTTATTGTCCAGTTGAATGTCATAAGGATCATGTACAGCGAGTAAAGGAGCAAACAGGGCAATGAGAATATAGAAGAGAATGATCCCTCCACCGACTACTGCTGCCTTGTTCCTTGAAAAGGTTTCCCAAAATGGTTTGATTCTTGTTTCAAACAGGCTGGGCTTTGACTCAAGTATGGGTGATTGAATTTCTTGAACTTTAAGTTCTGTCGACATGACGTTTCCTCCTCATTGAAATGGTTTGTGTAATTCAAAGATAGAGGAAGAGGGGTGGAAAGGGAAGGTGATAAGTTTGAATTGTCAAAATAATTAAAAAGTTGGTAAAGATATTGAAAATCAATCGCTGTTTTCTTTTTTATAATGCAGATAGGCACCAACAATACGGAAAAGGGAGAGTGGAGGAATTGAAAGAAAATAAGAAGTATTTCAGGGGGATCGCAGGATTATTGATCGTGATGGTCATGCTCATCACCCAGGCGTGTTCAACAAGTAATGTAGAAAGTGAAACCGCAAGCAAACAAGGCGGTGAATCAGAAGGCGGGATACTGAAGGTCGTCCGATTATCCGATGCAACCAATTTGGACCCCCACTTTATCACAGATATTCCGTCCGCCAATGTACTTTATCAAAAGGTGTACGAGAGCCTTGTAACGTTTGATAAAGAAATGAACATTGTTCCGTCACTGGCGAAAAGCTGGGAGCAGCCGGACGATACGACGTGGGAATTCACATTAAATGAGGGAATCATGTTCCACGACGGTTCTGAATTTAACGCAGAGGCTGTCAAAGTGACGTTCGACCGCTTATTGGATCCAAACACCGGGTCTCCTCAAAAGGATAAACTGGGGATGATCAAAGAAATCAACGTACTGGATGAATATAAAGTGCAGTTCAAGCTCGATGCTCCTTATGCACCTCTCTTATCGATCCTTGCAAGTAACGAAGGAAGCATCATGAGCCAGAAAGCAGTGAAAGAAAATCCTGATAGTCTTGCTAAGCACCCGATCGGAACCGGGCCATTTGCCTTCAAGACATGGAAGTCAGGTCAGTCCATCACCCTCGAGAAAAATGAAGAGTATTGGGGAGAACAGCCGAATATTGATGGAATCGAGTTTCAGGTAGTACCAGAGGACGCTACCCGCTTAGCGATGATTGAAACAGGTGAAGCTCATATCAGTGATCAAGTGCCCGTAACTGAAATCGAGCGCATCGAAAGCTCCGACACATTGAATCTGTATCGAACAGAAGGGTTAGCCGTCGAGTATGTCGGATTCAATACGCAAAAAGAGCCCTTTGATAATGTAAAGGTAAGACAGGCCATTTCCATGGCCATTGAAAGAGAAGCGATTATAAAAGGTGTCTATAACGGAGTGGGTACTTTAGCGAATGCTGCCATGAGTCCGCAAGTATTCGGTCATAGTGAAAACGTGAAACCGTATGAGTATGACCCGAATTCTGCCAAGGAGCTTTTGAAAGAAGCAGGATTTGAAAAAGGTCTTGAGCTGACACTGATTACAAGTGACCGTAAAGAACGGATCAATATGGCAGAAGTCATTCAGTCCCAGCTGAAGGGAATCGGGATCAAAGTGAATATTCAAGTGCTTGAATATGGTGCGTATATTGAAGCCGTAGACACAGGAGAACAAGATATGTTCATTGGCGGTTGGGGGAATGCAACAGGCGATGGAGACTACAACCAATACAACTTGTTCCACTCTTCTTCCCACGGTTCACCAGGAAACCATTTCTATTACACCAATGAAAAAGTCGATGATCTCATCGAGCAGGCAAGGAAAGAAGTGGACCCTGAAGTCAGAAAGACATTATATGAAGAAGCGATGACCATTGAAATGGAAGAAGCGGTATACATTCCAATTCGAAACTACGAGCATTTAGCATTGTACAACAATGAAGTGAAGGATTTTTGGTTGAGTGCCGCCAACTACTTAATGGTGAAAGAGGCAACGATCGAATAGGAGAGATTACGGATGGTGGATGAGCACCATCCGTACCCTTGTAAACACTAAATATTGGAGGCTGATTGGATGAAAACAGTATGGATGAAAAATGTGAGAATGGAAACGGGTTTTGAGAAAGAGAATGGAGTCGTGACAGGAACCCTTACGGAATATTCCCATGTCAAAATAGAAGGTGGAAAGATTACGGCCATCTCACGGGACGAGTCAGAGATTGAAGCTGGAGCGGCCGTGTTGGATGCAAAAGGAAAGCTGATCCTGCCTTCCTTACGTGAAATGCACATCCATATCGATAAAACCTACTACAGTGGTCCATGGAAGGCGTGCCGCCCGATCACAAAAGGAATTTTTACAAGAATAGAAGAAGAACAGGAGCTGCTTCCTAAGCAATTGCCATACGCACAGGAGAGAGCTGAAAAGATGATTGAGCTGCTGCTTCAAAATGGCCACACTCACATCCGGACGCACTGCAACATCGAACCGACTTCCGGCTTAAAGCACCTGGAAGTCACCGTTAAAGCACTAGAGAAATATAAACACCACCTCACTTATGACATTGTGGCGTTTCCTCAGCACGGGCTCCTGCGCAGCAATTCAGTGGAACTGATGCGGGAAGCGATGAAAAATGGTGCCACCCTTGTCGGGGGAGTCGATCCGGCGACAGTGGACCGTCATATCGATCAATCGCTCTATACGACGTTTGACATTGCTACAGAGCATAATGCCGGTGTTGACATTCACCTTCATGACCCGGACACACTTGGCGCTTTCACCTTTGAACGTCTTGCTGATTTTACAAGAGAGGCGAACTTGAAGGGGCGGGTCACGATCAGTCATGCCATTGCACTTGGTGATCTTGAGGGGCAATCTCTTACCGACATGATGTCCACTCTGAAAGATCAAGAGATTGATATTACCACTACTATCCCGATTAACCGTCCAACCATTCCTGTTTCGACTCTGGATCAGTACGGTTTACAGGTATCCGTCGGTCATGACAGCTTAACCGATCACTGGTCACCTTTTGGAACCGGGGATACGATCGAGAAGCTGAATATTCTTGCTGAACGATTCCGACTGATTGACGAGTACTCCATCAACCGTACATGGAAATATGCATCCGGAGGGATCACGCCGTTGGATGATGCAGGGAAACAGGTGTGGCCTCAAGTAGGGGACGCAGCAGACTTCCTCCTGGTGGAAGCAAGCTGCTCAGCGGAAGCAGTGGCAAGGAGAGCAAAAATTGATTCTGTTTATAAGAACGGGGAAAAGGTGTTGCTGCCTCACTCTGAATCTGTACTGATCAATAAATAATAGAAGGGAGACGTTTTGATGATCTGGCTGAAAAATGTGAAGCTTGAAGTAGGAAACATAGAAAATGGAGGCATGACAGAAACGAAAACAGAGCTTTTTCACCTCGGGGTCAAGGAAGGGAAAATCGTTCAACAGCTGCCTCATACACAGTCCATACCCGAGACTGCTGATGTGATCTATGATATAAAAGGTCACTTGGCCATTCCGACCTTTAACGAAATGCATAACCATTTGGACAAAACGTATCTAACGCTTGGATGGAAAGCGACGAAGCCCGTTAAAAACCTGAAAGAAAGATTGCAGTTTGAAGCAGAGGAGCTGACAGAACTCGCACCAACGACTAAACAAAGAGCGAAACGGATGATTGACGAAATCCTTTCAAACGGTTCAACGCATATCCGCACTCACGTAAACATTGATCCATACATTGGATTGAAGAACCTCGAGGGTGTCATCGAGGTATTGGAAGAGTATAAGCATGCGGTGACTGCGGATATCATTGCCTTCCCGCAGCACGGATTATTAAGAGGTTCCGTGCCGACATTGATGAGGGAAGCGATGAGAAATGGAGCCACCATGGTTGGCGGCCTCGACCCTGCAGGAATCGATCGCTCAATTGAAAAATCACTCTATGAAACGATGAATATTGCAACGGAGTTCAATGCGGATGTAGACATCCATCTGCACGACAGCGGGCATGTGGGGACCTACACGATCGATAAGTGGATCGATATGGTGGAAGAGTCGAATTGGCAGAACCGGACAGCCATCAGTCATGCCTTCTGTATCGGGGAGGTGCCGGAAGTGAAACAGGTTGAACTGGCAGAGAGGTTAAGAGATAACGGAGTGGCAATCATGTCGACCATTCCTTTGACAAAGTCCCTTCCGCCAATCAAGCTCCTGGACGATCATGGAGTGAAGGTCCATCTTGGGTGTGATGGATTCTATGACTCCTGGAGTCCGCTTGGTCACGGGGACGTGTTAGAGAAAGTGTATAAATACGGCCAGGTGACAAGAAAAAGCGATGAAGTATCCTTAAGGGACAGTCTGAAGTGGATAACTGGCGGAACAACGGCATTGACGAAAACAGGTGAATACAAGTGGCCGAAAGTGGAAGATGATGCAAGCTTTATTTTCGTTGACGCCGCTTCATCAGCGGAAGTCGTTGCCAGAAGACCGAAACGACTGGCCGTGATGAACAAAGGGAAAGTGGTATATGGGTCTCTCTGGAGTACCCATGAGCTGGTGAAATGAAAGAAAAGGTAAATGGAAAGCCCGTGTATCTCTACATGGGCCTCCTTTTTTGTGTCATTTGCTGGGGAAGTAATTTTATTTTCGGTGCGATTTTAGTGCACTATTTCAAGCCGATGGAAATCGCTTTTTTACGGCTTATTTTTATTACTCTGTTCCTGCTTATAGTATTCTACAAGCCAATTAGACAATTTTCTTCGTTGAAATCCATGGTCATCCCGCTGCTCTTCATCGGTTTCATTGGCGTGACCTTGAATCACTGGAGCTTCTATGCCAGCTTGACCACGGCATCACCCGTAACGGCTGCCTTGATCCTGGCTACGGCACCCATTTGTACATCCCTTATCAATTCGGTTGTATTTAAGGAACGCAAAAGTCCGTTTTTCTGGATGTGGAGCCTTTTCAGCTTTTTCGGCGTGCTCCTGGTCATCATGAAGAAAGGGGCCATAGTGATCGGTATGGGAGAAGGGTATATCTTCCTCACGATGCTTACATTTTCCGTGTTCATGATTCTTGTGGAACGATATGCAAGGCACCTTTCTTCTATTCTATTGACCTTTTATTCGACCATGGTGGGGTTGATCTTGATGACCGTGTTTTTGCCATTCTCCGACGTTACTTTTCTGAGGTCCGTCCCCTTCAGCATTTGGATGCTGCTTTTTTTTACAGCGATCATCATGCATGGGATATGCCCGCTTATTTGGAACCATTGCATTTCAGAAATCGGCTCTACAAATACATCCCTGCTCCTGAACATTGAACCGTTTGTGGCAATGGTGGTCGGATACATTGTGTTGAAAGAGTCGGTAAGCACTATGCAAATGATCGGGGCAATCACTATACTAATAAGCGTCACAATGGCTCTCCATTCCAATCGAATGGGACAGAGGGACAGTCACCTTGTCCCGACAAACTCAAATACACTATGATGATTGTTACGGGACGAGGGAGCGGTCGCCTTGTCCTCCAAATTTCTACAACTATTTCCCCGGAAATTGATAAAAAATCATAGAATTCTACAAAGAGTGTCATACTGATCCATTCATTTTTTTACCTTCAATAAATAGTCAACATTAAACTTCTAAAGGCTTCGAAACTTCTGTAAAATGATACGTAAATTGAGGGGGGAATAAATGATGGAACAAACATACGGGCTAAGACCGGCTTTACTTTCCGATCTAAAAGTAATGAAAGAGACCTTTTGGTCAAACTCTTCACTAAAATCCTGCTTCAATTCTGAAACAAATTCTGTAGACGGAAATGATATCTATGAAGCTGAAAAGAGGCTTCTGCGATTTGCTCCATACATACAACATGTATTTCCTGAAACAGAAGAGAAGAATGGAATCATTGAATCACCTATTAAATCACTGCCGCATATGCAGCAAGAACTGGAAAAGTATTATCAAACCACCATACCTGGAAAGCTACTTTTGAAATGTGACAATGAGCTGCCCATTGCCGGATCCATTAAAGCCAGGGGAGGCATCTACGAAGTTCTGAAACTTGCAGAAACACTCTTGCTAAAACACGATATGATTCAATTGACCGATGACTATTCCATGTTAGCCGATCCCTCGTTCAAGGAGTTCTTTTCACAATACTCCATTGCGGTAGGGTCGACGGGAAACTTAGCCTTAAGTATCGGGACCATTGGTGCAGCTCTTGGTTTCAATGTGACGGTCCATATGTCGCGTGAAGCGAAAGAATGGAAAAAGGTACTTCTCAGAGAAAAAGGAGTAACGGTGATCGAGCATCGTAACGATTTCTCCTATGCCGTTGAAGAGGGGCGAAAGCAATGTGTGAAGGACTCGAATTGTTTCTTCATAGATGATGAAAATTCGAAGGATCTTTTCATGGGCTATGCAGTCGCTGCGCTGCGGTTACGAAAGCAGTTTAAAGAAGAGGGGATAAAGGTTGACAGGGACCATCCATTGGTCGTGTATTTGCCATGCGGTGTTGGAGGCGGCCCTGGAGGAGTGACGTACGGATTAAAGCATGTATTTGGTGATCATGTTCATTGTTACTTTGCCGAACCAACCAATTCTCCCTGTATGCTTCTTGGGCTATCGACTGGAAAACACGAAAATATTTCAGTCCAGGATTTAGGATTAAGCAATCGGACAGAAGCCGATGGCCTGGCGGTTGGACGCCCCTCAGCATTAGCAGGAAGGGTGGTGCAGGAACTGGTGAACGGCGTGTATACAGTGAAGGATGAAAACTTATTTAAAATGCTGGCTCTTTTACATAAATCAGAGTCCATTTCTTTGGAGCCTTCCGCACTTGCGGGGATGCTGGGCCCAACCTCCGAGCAAATACGGAAGCATCTTGAATCGCTTTCATTAACTAATAATCAATTGAATCATGCGACTCATCTAGTGTGGGCGACTGGTGGGAACTTGGTGCCTGCACCGATTATGGAAAGCTATGTTGCAAAGGGGAGGGGTTTACTATAATGCAGAGGGACGGACCTTGTGCTTTCAAATGAAGGCATGAGGTCCGTCCCTCTTTTTCCAGACGAAAAAATGCCAAACGATCATTAATCGTTTGGCAGTCATCATATTTATATTGATTAGAGTGGATATTTGTGATAAATTAGAACAGAAACGCTTATCTTGAGTAAATTAAAACATATTACCTCAATAATAATTATATAACATAATTTACTCTTTCGTCAACCCTCAATTTTTTTTAGAAAAAGGAGTGCTTGGATGAATCTTGAAATTCGGCAGGAGCAGGAACGTGTGGACCGTGTCATTGAGACAATTGTGGAGCAAATCGGTCGTCTGGAGGATGAAACCGGACGACGACAAGAGGAAGTGGTGGAGATCCGTAAACACTTCTGGGATGAGGTCAAGGTGAATACGGATACGTTCGATGATTTTCTGGAAACCGTCCTCAGTTTGAGGCAGCAGGCACAAGTGTTGACCGTCAGTCAAAGCACTCACAGGCAGGCAGTAAAAAAATTATCCGCTCTACAACGCATGAAGGGTAAGCCTTATTTCGGACGGATTGATTTTACCGAAGAAGGAGAATCGGAGTCGGAAAAGGTCTATATCGGCATTGCCACTCTCACAGATCAAAGTGGCGAGGACTTCCTGGTCTATGATTGGCGCGCTCCGATCTCGAGCGTTTACTATGATTATCCGCCAGGTCCCGCTGAATACATCACACCCGGTGGGATAATCGAAGGGACACTGGAGAAAAAATGGCAGTATCTCATCCGGGATGGCGTCATCGAATCCATGTTTGATACCAGCCTGACGATTGGGGATGAAATTTTGCAGGAGGTATTGGGGAAGCGGACCGATACCCATATGAACAGCATCGTGGCGACCATCCAGAAGAAGCAGAATCAAATCATCAGGCACGATTACGGCCGGCTGCTCATTGTTCAAGGTGCAGCGGGCAGCGGGAAAACATCGGCCGCCCTTCAGCGGATTGCTTATTTACTTTATAAGTATCGGGGCAGTCTCAAGGCTGATCAAATCATTCTGTTCTCCCCGAACGCCATGTTCAACAGCTACGTATCGAACGTACTGCCAGAGCTTGGTGAAGAGAATATGGAGCAGGTGACCTTTCAGGAATATCTGGACCATCGGTTGAGTGCGGAGTTCGAATTGGAGGGACCATACAGTCAATTGGAATACGTCCTGACTGAAACGGGTGCCCCCTCGTACCGGACCAGGACGGCGAGTATTTCCTTCAAGGCATCGACGGATTTCTTTGATGTCATTAAATTATACAGAACGTCACTGGAGGAATCCGGGATGCGATTCAAAGGAATCAAGTTCCGGGGACAGCCGATCGTCACAGCAAATCAAATCAAGGAACGATTTTATACCAGTGATACGTCATTGCGTTTCCATAACAGGCTGGAGAAATTGACCGAGTGGATCAATCAACAGATCGATGAAGCAGAGAAGCTTGAACGGAGCAAGCCTTGGGTCGAAGAAGAAATCGAGCTGATGAGCAATGAGGACTATCACAAAGCGCATCAGCACCTGCAGAAGAAAAATCCGTCTAATGATTATGAGATCGAGTATGATGCGCTGGCCAGATTGACCGTTCGCAGGAGATTCAAGGGACTGCGCAAGCGAATCAATAGGTTTCAATATGTGGACGTGAGAGGAATGTATCTTCAGCTTTTTGCTGATCCTACGAACATCTCCACCTTATGGAAGGGTGAGATCCCGGAAGAGTGGGAGGATATTTGCCGTTCGACAGTGAACATGCTCGAGGAAGGGGAACTGTCCTACGAGGATGCGACTCCTTTTTTACTGTTGAAAGAGCTGATTCTTGGCTTTCAGACCAATACGTCGATTAAGCATGTGCTCATCGACGAAGCTCAGGACTACTCACCTTTTCAATTCGAATTCATCAAGCGTCTGTTTCCTTCAGCCAAGATGACCGTGCTTGGCGACTTTAATCAGGCCATCTTTGCCCATGCACGTGAGCACGTGGATTTCAGCACATTGACCGGACTCTATGGACAGGGTGAGACCACAATGATTAACCTGACTCAAAGCTACAGGTCCACCAAGCCGATCATCGAGTTCACACGCCGGCTTGTGCCTGGCGGCGACCAAATCTCCCCATTTGACCGGGAAGGGGATAAACCGGTGCTCACCCGGGTCACTGATCACGATGAACTTCACAGCCGAATTGCAGCGAAAATAGAAGAATGGAAGGACCGGGACTATCACTCCATTGCCGTCATATGTAAATCTGCGAGAGAAAGTGAAGCCGCATACGCCTCCTTAAGGGGTGTGGAAGGCATCAAGCTCATGAAAAGCGCTTCTCTTGAATACGAACAGGGCGTGATCGTCATCCCGGCATACCTAGCAAAAGGAATCGAATTTGACGCCGTCATCCTTTATGACGCATCTGCCAGCTCGTATGGTGACGATAGCCTCAGCCGCTTATTCTACACGGCCTGCACAAGAGCCATGCACGAGCTGCAGCTATTCAGCGTAGGTGAACCGAGTCCATTCTTTGAGCATATAAAAGCGGACCTTTATAGTAGCGAATCGTTTTAATTACTCCCTGGAAAGGGACGGACCTCTCATTAACAAGTATCCTTATGAAAGGGAATTAGAGGTCCGTCCCTCTTTTTTGATCAAGACCACAAACAAACTGGCCAGTACGCAGAATATTCCTGCGAGGAAGAATGCCCAAGTATAGGAGTTGAACAGGTTGAAAATGATCCCGCCGCCAAACGCCGCAACGGCAGCACCAGCCTGATGAGCGGCAAATATCCACCCATAAATGACCCCGCTTTTTGCAACCCCGAAGATCTGCCTTGAAATATTAATGGTAGGCGGTACGGTCGCAATCCAATCCAGTCCGTAAAATACGGAGAAGATGATGAGCAAAGTAACAGACCCTTCAGACAAAGCAAAGGGAAGTAAGACCAAAGAACCTCCTCTTAAGGCATAATACCAAAACAGCAGCCAGCGGTTATCGAAGCGGTCCGAAAGCCAGCCGGATAATGTGGTACCGAAAAGGTCGAATATCCCCATGAAAGATAGTAGTGAGGCAGCCGTCACCAAAGAGATCCCATAGCTTAAACAGTAGGAAACAAAATGAGTCCCAATTAATCCACTGGTGGAAAGACCACATATAAAGAAGCTCCCTGCCAGTAACCAGAATTCCTTTGCTTTTACCGCGAGAAATAACCCGTTGAACGCGATCAGAATTGGATTCTTCCTGGAGTCGCCCTCCTTTTCTTGAAGCCCGTCTTCATCGCCATAGGGCTCGATGCCGATATCTTTGGGTGAGCTTTTCATAAAGAAAGCAATGATGAGAAACATGGTGACGCTAAGAATGATGATGAGGCTGATGGCCCCTCGCCATGTATAGTTTTCTATAATGATTGCTAAGATCGGAAGTAAGATCAACTGCCCCGTGGCGGTACTTGCCGTTAGTATTCCAACTGCAAGGCCCCTGCGTTTTACAAACCAGCGATTTGCGATATAAGGGCTTAAGACTGTTAGGAAAAGAGAAGAACCTAACCCGATAATTATCCCCCAAATCAAAATGAGCTGCCATGGTTGATTCATCACCAAAGTAAGCAACGTTCCCGACAATAATGTTCCCATGGAGATAATCATGATCTTCTTTAAACCGAGCACTTCAATTAACGCTGCCATAAACGGACCGGAAATCCCATATAAAAAGAGACCCACAGCAAACGCAAGAGAAATGACAGATCGGTCCCATCCGAACTCGCTCTCGAAAGGTTCGATGAAGACTCCTGAAGAAGAGCGGACAATTCCGGCTACGATAATCGAGAAGAAGGAAATGGTTAATATTATCCAGCTGTAATGAATTCGTTTCATATTGATCACCTATCCTCATTATATAGTGAGGAGTGAAGGTAAGCTCAACATTTTTAATAAATTAATGATTGAGTTAGGTGAAAATTTTTGAAATAATTGGTAATAAAAGATAAGAGATTAATAGAATCATTTAGTGGCGTCATTTTAAGAATAGGAGGGTTGCAAATGAAACAAAATTTAACCTTGGCCTGGATTGCTTCATGGTTCGCCCTTGTGGTACAGCTGATGTTTTTCATCGGAGTGTCGCTTTTTACAGGAGACTGGCGTTATGTTATGTGGAGTTTCATGGTAAGTATGGCGGTGGGGGTTCCGAGTATGATTCGTACAAGGCACGAACAGAAAAAAAGCAAACCAAGTAAGCTTGGATCATAATACGTATTCCTCTGACCAAGATAGACAATAAAATCAAGAGGTGCAGTAATGAACAATCGTTGGAATGAACGGATGTATAAATATTGGTCTCCAGTATACGATAGGTTTTTTAATTCGGGTGAATTTCTTAAAGCACGGAAAAAGATTTTTTGAAGAAGTGCAGTTTAACGAATATCAAAAGATATTATTTGTGGGTGTAGGTACAGGGGCCGATTTGGAGCTGATTAACCATAAGGTACTAAACATTACAGCAGTTGATTATTCTAATGAAATGCTTGAAAAAGCCAGAAAAAAGTTCCCGGATTCCTCGATTCAATTCTTAAAAATGGATGCACAGAATATGAGTTTTGAAGATCATCCATTCGACGTAGTGATTGGAAGCCTTGTTCTATCTGTCGTACCTGATGCAGATCAGTGTCTCAAGGAAATGATCAGGGTTTTGAAGCAGGATGGTGAGATCATCATCTTCGATAAGTTTTCACCCAAAGGAAGAGCACTTCCGATTTATCAAAAGGTGATCAGGCCGATTATAAGATTATTAGGCACGGATATCGGGTTGAACTTTGAGTTCCTGTATGAAAAATATAAAGGGACATTTATCTGTGAAAGAGGACATACCACTAATGTTTAATGGTATGTATAGAAAGATTGTGCTGAAAAAAACGCTTGAAGGCATATCTAGATAAAAACTATTAAAAAGGGTCTCCTTAAAGTCAGCTTTTACTGATTATTTGGAGACCTTTTTATTTAGTAATTTATTCTTTGGGAGCGCCTTCAAAAACGGAAAAGTTCATTTTGCCAGACCTCTTTAATTTAAAAATCTTTATCTTTTCTTGATTTTCTTCTAAAGAAAAGAATAGTGGCTACAATAAGAATCAAAATGATGGTCATAGGTATAATGACAAATAACGCAGTACCGGTATCACCGATTATTGGAATCACTCCTCTCAAGTGTTTAAACATACTTCTCTATTCCCGATTACTATTTTGATAAAACTTTATGGAACACATTACAAAGAGCCTGAGAAGATTAGGGGAATCATCTTTTTTAACGGCTCTTTTCGTAAAGTGTGTTGCTATTGTAGAGAAGAGTGTACTAGTTGATTTCCGCTCCAGGATGCTCGCTTTCCGCGGGGCTGGCGGTGAGCCTCCGGGGTCTCACCTGTCCAGCTTCGGCGGCTAGCCCCTCGAGGTCATAAGCTAAATGGTCCATGAAGGCAAAGTACGCCTTCCCGGCCCATTCATCTTATGCTTGTCGGGGCTGAGCAAGCCGCCTCCGCTTTTCGGACTGTCCAGCTATTCCCGCAGGAGTCGAGCATCCTGCAGCGAGAATCAACTTTCTAAGCATGTATCCTTAATCGAAAACAATTAAAACAAGCTTTTTAGCAAACAACCTTATTCAAGGGTAGAGATTGATTTGCCTTTTTTGAAAAAGAATTTTTTTCTAGTTACATGGTATTATTGAGTATGTTGAAGCACTGTCACAGAAATTCTGTTAAAGATGGTGAGGGGAACTGCGTAGACTCCTGCGGAAGTACGGGCGTGCCGAGACCCCGTTCGGCTAAGCTGAGGAGGCTCGGCCGAACGCTAGCTGCAAGCGGAGCAGTTCCCCTCACCATCCAGCACACACTAATTGACAGAGCCTTAACAGAGCTTATGTTAAAAAGCAACAATCTTTGCGAAAAGAGCGTTTTTAATAGAAGATTGATCTTTAGAATATTATGGTAAAATCAAGTTATGAATATAAGAAAGGAGACCGACATGAAGTTTTATGTTGCATCAAGCTTTCAAAATATCGATCAAGTACGAGACGTCTGTGAACGTTTGAAAAGAACAGGGTATACCCATACATATGATTGGACTCAAAATAGCAGGACTTCCACAGTTGAAGAGTTAAGAAGGATCGGTGAAAAAGAAAAGCAGGCCATCATCGAATCCGATGTGATCCTTGTGTTGTTGCCTGGGGGAAAAGGGAGTCATGTTGAACTGGGAATAGCTCTTGGGCTGAATAAAAAAGTAATTTTATATTCTCCTAACAATGAAATAAGTGACTTTGCACAGACAACGACTTTTTATCATTTGTCAGAGGTTGAAGTATGTACGGGAAGCGTGGATGAACTATTAGAGTATGCAACTACAGCGAAAAGTCATTTTAAAGGGTGAGAATATTGGAAAACCACGATGATTTAAGGGGAATCATTTCGGCCATTCCATCTCAGGGCAGAACCATTTTAGGAATAGACGGCCTAAGCCGATCCGGAAAAACAACTTTCGTGGAACAACTTAATGAAATCCTGAAAAAAGAAGGGATTGCCTATCATATCTTCCACATCGATGACCACATCGTCGAACGCAATCAACGGTATCATACTGGATCGGAAGAATGGTATGAATATTTCCATTTACAATGGGACGTTCAGTGGTTAAGTGAAAACTTCTTTGAAAGACTGACGCATGACAAGCAACTCAACCTTCCATTTTACGACTCTCACATGGATAACCACGATTGGAAAACGGTTACGCTTCCTAAAACAGGACTCATCATCGTGGAGGGTGTTTTCCTCCAGAGGAAGGAATGGAAAGGCTTTTATCACCACATCATTTTCCTGGATTGCCCCCGGGAAAAGAGATTTATGCGGGAAGCTGAAACGACTAAACAGAATCTTGAAAAATTTGAAAAGAGATATTGGAAGGCGGAGGACTATTATATGGATACCTTTTGTCCAGTGGATAGTGCTGATATTGTTTTGAAGACTTGAAGTTTAGTTGTATAGTATAGTAAACAACCAATTTGGAGGCATAAGGATTGAAATCATCATTCATGACATACACAACATTGTTCCTGGCCGTATTTGCTCTATCCACTTCAGCCATCTTTGTCAAATTGGCAGATGCTCCTGCCACGATCACTGCATTCTACCGCATGCTTTTTGCAGCACTCCTTCTGCTGCAATTCTTAGTATCAAGTAAATCGAACCGGAAAGAATTATCTACCCTTACCAAGAAACAGTGGGGACTCGGGTTATTGTCAGGAGTCTTTCTGGCGACGCATTATGTCTTATGGTTCGAATCCTTACACTATACCTCAGTGGCAAGTTCGACGGTAATCGTCACATTGCAGCCGCTCTTTGCCATGGTGGGAGGCTATTTTCTATTTAAAGAGCGATACCGCTTGGGAGCCCTGATCGGCTGTCTGGTTGCGATCGTCGGAAGCTTCGTAATTGCGTGGCAGGATTTTCAAATCAGTGGAGAAGCATTATTCGGCGACATCCTTGCCTTTATTGCAGCGGGGGTCATCACAGCCTATTTCTTTGTCGGCCAGCATATCCGTAAAAAGCTGTCCCTCATTCCGTATACGATCATCGGGTATGCCAGCAGTTCACTGTTCTTATGGATCTTTGCATTGACACAGGACGTTTCTTTCAGGGATTATTCCTCACAGACATGGTGGTACTTCCTTCTATTAGCCTTGGTTTCAACGATCTTTGGACAAACAGTGTTTAATTGGCTGTTGAAATGGCTGAGCACAACCGTGATTTCTATGGGGATCCTCGGGGAAACGATTGGAACCTGCTTACTCGCTTATTTCATTTTGGGAGAAGTGATCTCACTGCAACAAGGTATCGGAATCGCTCTGATCCTGATCGGCCTGGCCTTGTTTTTGCTGCTTCAGCGACAAAACGTTAAGATTGCAGATGATAAACGAAAGCAACTGGATTGATTGGCGAAAGCTGATACCCTTTATCCCAACACGTTCTATAACATCATGTTTGTCCTACTCCAGGGCATGATTGTGATTAAGAGCTCATATGGTTTAGAAGGGGGTATGTATAATGTGGTGGTTTGTGATCATGATTTCGGGTGTTTTATTATTCGCTTTACTAATCGATCTCAAGCGAAAGAAAAGAAGAAACGACCGGCATGTACAGGGGATTCATCCTTCTACCAAACCTGGTGAAGACCAGAATTACACCATGGGAGGCGGTCATGACTCGGGGAACGGCACAGGACAGTGATGATGGGCAAGGGACCTGTCCCTCCGTCCCGATAACCATAGATTGTCTATTGAAAAAAAATCCATTATACTTCTGATTGAGAGATGTAGACGAAAGGGGATTTGAATCGGACATGTGGACAATCCTGTAATGATGAACGAGATCAATAGACTATGAACCTATCATTTTGACGGGAGAAGTGTGTCTGTTTGACCATCATATACAAGGAGCGCCTGGTGTGATTGAATACCCGACACCTAGAGTGGATACCTTTGTATCTGCTTTTTTTTGTGCCGGGATATATATATCTCTTAGTGACACCTTATAGCTTCCTTTAAAAATAGGAGGAATATGAAATGACCAATCTAAAAGGAAAAGTAGCGATCGTGACAGGAGCAAGTCGTTCAAAAGGAATAGGGGCAGCGACTTGCCGAACACTTGCCAGCGCCGGGGCTGATATCTTTTTTACCCATTGGAGCGCGTTTGATGAGGCTAGTGGAAATGGAGTAGAGAATGAGTTTCCGGAAACCTTTTGTGAAGAATTAAAGCAAATGGGCGTACGTGCCTTTCATATGGAAGTTGACCTGAGTGATAAAGCATCACCGCTTCGAATAATGGATCGAGTGGAAGAGACATTGGGAACACCATGTATTCTAGTAAACAATGCGACATTCGAATCACCTGCCGATTTTCGGACGTTGAATAGAGACATTCTGGATAAGCATTACCATGTGAACAACAGCGGGACGCTCATGCTGACCATGGAGTTTGCGAGGCGATATGAAATAGCCTTTCCTGAAAGAAAAGACGGGCGGATCATCCATATGGTGTCTAAGGGTCCGGATCCCAACAACCTGGCCTATATCGCATCAAAAGGTATGTTGATTGCCATCACTGAGCCATTATCCGTTGGCCTCGCGCCAATCGGTATCACCGTTAATTCGATTGATCCAGGTCCGACTGATTCAGGGTGGATCAATGAAGAGTTAAGGGAACACTTACTACCAATGTTTCCAATGGGACGATTAGGTGAACCTGAGGATGCAGCGAAGTTGATACGATTTCTAGCCAGTGATGATTCCGGATGGATCACCGGGCAGCTGATAAAATCAGAGGGTGGATTTTTGGGTAAGTAGATAAGAGGGACGGACCTCCAGCTTAGAGGAGGTTCGCCCCTCTTTTTGGTAAAAAATCCCTTGACATTACCATCGTAAGCGAAGTACTATTTAATTAAACACTGGTCAATAAAAAGGATGAGAAATGTATGTCACCCAGAAAAGCAGTAGCACAGGAGCTCACGAAGGAAATGGTAATGGCAGCGGCACGGGAGCTTTTTCGGAAGAAGGGTTATCAGCAGGTGTCCATGAGGCAGATTGCGTCCCAGCTTGGATACAGTCACGGCTCCCTCTACTACCATTTCAAGAATAAAGCAGAATTGTTCTATGCCATGATCGAAACCGATTTTAAACTGTTGGATCAATGGCTGGGTGATGTGATGGGTCAAGAAATGGATAACGAAGGGAAATTGAGGGGGATTCTTCTCGCATTCATTCGATTCGGCCTGAGTCATAAAAGCCAGTATGAAATGATGTTCCTGCTTGCGGATGAGGAAGTCAAAAGCTGCGTAAACAAAGGACCGAACGAATCATATGAAAAATTCGCTAAAGCCCTTATTCATCTAAGCGACCAAGAGATCACCATCCAACAGACGTGGTCGATTTTCCTGGCACTACACGGGTTTGTCAGTCATTACTGCCGTTGTGATGAAACCTATGAAGAAGTTGAGAACCTGGCACACTTGCACGTGAATTTTATCCTGAAATCAATAGGATAAAATTTTTTGGATGTATTTGACCAGCGGTTAATTAAAAGGGGGACTTTTTATGAAAAAGGCAACGGTGGTAGGTGCTTCTGGAGGAATGGGGTATGCACTTGTGCTGGAATTGGTCAGCAGGGGTTTAGAAGTCGTAGCATTTGCAAGAGGGAAAGAAAAGTTGTCCAGATTATTTGGAGGTTTGAAGGCTGTGACCATCGAGACTGGGGATGCGGAAAATAAAGACCAGCTTATTCATGCTGCAAAGGACAGTGACATCATCTTTCATGCCATAAACCTCCCTTATGATGAATGGAAACATAAATTAAGTACGATTACGGGAAACATCATTTTTGCAGCGGAACAAAACAGCGCCAGGTTGGCAGTTGTAGACAATATCTACGCCTACGGAAGAAGTGGCGGTACAATGCTGACCGAAGATAGAGAAAAACACCCTCATACACGAAAAGGCAAACTGCGCTTAGAATTGAATCATATGATCAAGCAATCTTCTGTTCCGTCGCTCATCTGCCATTTTCCGGACTTTTATGGACCGAATGCCACCAACACATACATCCATTTCACATTAGAACAGATTTTGAAAAAGAAAAAAGCGGGGTTTGTCGGTCCGAAGGATGTTGTGCGTGAATTCATATTTACTAAGGATGGGGCTAAAGCGATGGTCGACTTGTCCAGTCAGGACGAAGCATACGGACACAATTGGAATATACCTTCCACCGCACCGATAACCGGGAACGAAGTAGAGCAGATCCTAAAAAAGCAGCTCGGTGAAGAGAAGGGGCTTTACTACATCTCAAAATCGATGTTTGCCGTATACTCCCTTTTTGCAGGGAAGGGAATGCGTGAGGCGTTGGAGATGCAGTATATTAACTCGGAACCTACTATTCTATCTGGAGAAAAGATCGATGGATTTATGGGTAAGCGGCAGCACACATCCTATGAACAGGGGATAGCTGAAACCATTGCATTTATGAGGGGTTAATGGGACAAGGGACATGTCCCTCCGTCCCGCCTATTTACAAAATTATGAAAAAGTGAGATAATAAAGAAAATTCCGGGGGAGGGAAAGTAAGTTTATGGAACCAACTAATTGCTAATTATTTAATTTATTTTTAAATTAATACGGATTTTGTAATGAGCGTGAAAGTGCCTATGGAGATAGGTTTATTTGTTATGCTCTTTATGGAGTCAGGGCAATTGGAAGGTAACTTACTTTACTGATATCGGGATGATGATTGATCATAAAGCGTCCAGCAGCGTCTGGATTGTATTAGGCATTGGAATGCGCTTTTTTAGTATGCGCATGATGCTTATACTGCTTTGCGAAAAATCATATACATTGATGATACTGGACCGTAAGAAGAGACCCTCTTCTTACGGTCTTTTTTATTTCACAATTGAATAGGAGTAAAGGTCTTCTTGACCCGTCCATAAACAGCGTAACTTCAATTATGGATGAAAGAAGGAACGCGTATGTTGGAACTGAAATTAAATGGGATAAAAAAATATATGGAAGCGACGCTGGTCGTGGAAGATGTATCGCTGGAAGTATATGAAGGGGATAAGGTCGGAATCGTCGGGGCAAATGGAAGCGGTAAGAGCACAATCTTGAAGCTGATTGCAGGCATCGAGCCGATGAATTACTATCCTGGTTACCCCCAGACATCGAGTCATGGGTATGACGAAGGCCTCATTCATATGTCGAGGGGAGCGACCACTGCCTATCTTGAACAATCGCCTGTGTACCCAACAGGGGTGAAAGTCAGTGATGTCCTTAATCTGGCCTTTGAAGAGATTGACAGAGTCGAGAAACAGATGCGTGAACTGGAAGAGCAGATGACCTTATTACAGGAGGATGAGCTCCAGCGGACACTTACTAAATACAGTGAGCTCACTCAGCTGTTTGAAGTAAAGGGGGGGTATGAACGAGAGGAAAAAATGAGCAGGGTTTGTACAGGGCTGCAGCTTACGGAGAGCTTCTTGGAAAGGGAATTCGACTTATTGAGCGGAGGGGAGAAGACAACGGTCATTCTTGGAAAGCTCCTGATTCACGAGCCGGATATCCTGCTTCTAGATGAGCCGACCAATCATCTTGATATGGAATCCATCGAATGGCTGGAGAGCTATTTGAAGAGCTACAAAGGGATGGTCATCATCGTGTCCCATGACCGCTACTTCCTGGATAACGTGGTCACAAAGATTGTGGAAATAGAGGATATGAGATCGACTTCTTATAAAGGCAATTATTCTTCTTTCATTGATCAAAAGGAAGAGAATATGCGCATTCAATACGAGCATTTCAGAGAACAGCAAAAGAAGATCCATCGCATGGAAAAGACCGTGTTGAGTCTGCGTGACTGGGCCATGAGGGCTGATAATACCAAGTTCTTTAAGAGGGCTTCAAGCGTCCAAAAGAAGCTGGATAAGATGGATCGCATCGATAAGCCAGTATTTGAACGAAGGAATATGAAGCTTGATGTGAGAGCTGCAGAACGATCAGGAAAAGAAACCATCAAGGCAGTGGGGCTTTCTAAACGCTTTGGGGATAAGATCATCTTTAACAACACAGATGTCATGATTCACTTTGGTGAACGAGTAGGCATGCTGGGTCCGAATGGAAGCGGGAAAACCACATTCTTAAAAATGCTTGTAGGGGAAGTGCGGCCGGATGAAGGCGTGTTAGAGTTTGGTGCAAATGTAAAGGCAGCCTATTTACCACAAAACATTGCTTTTAATAATGAGGAAGTCACGGTGCTCGACTGCTTCAGGGAGGATATCTCCATACTTGAAGGAAAAGCTCGGGAATTCCTGGCGAAGTTCATGTTTTACAAAGGCAGTGTCTTCAAGAAAGTAAAGCATCTCTCAGGTGGGGAAAGAATCAGGTTAAAGCTTGCCATGCTGTTATTCCAGGATATCAATTTACTGATACTCGATGAACCGACCAATCATCTGGATATTGATACAATCGAAACCCTTGAGGAAGCTCTCGAAGACTTCAGTGGTACGATTTTCTTCATTTCCCACGATCGCTATTTTATCAATCGGATGGCGGAGAGAATCATTGATGTGGAGGATTATTCTTTGAAGAGCTATCATGGGAATTATGATGAGTATAAACGTGAAAAAGAGAAGGAGGAGAGGAAAGAGTCGATTGATGTAAGGGTTGAGAAACCAGTACAAAAACCTGAAAGAATAAATGAGGAAATAATACAGGCAAAAGTTTTAAAGAGAATTGAAAGACTGGAAAACATGATAAGAGAAATTGATCTAGCCATGGAGACAGGTCATATTGAATACAATGAACTGAATCAACTGTATGGGAGAAAGCTGGACGCCGTTAAAGAATTGGAAGCTGAGATGGAACTGTGGCTGCGATCTAGCGATTGATATTTTAGAGGGACGGACCTTTGCTTCGTGTGGAAGCTGAGGTCCGTCCCTATCTGCTTATGAAGAACTTCCGAGCAACTCTACCAACTCTCTCACAATTGATCCCGCTTCTCCATCTTCAGGGTACACTGAATAAAATGGTCGGTTGATGACGTAAGGGTCAAGGGATACTAGCATTCCTTGGAGCACCTCTTCTTTTACCAAGGAGCTTGATAGAAATGCAATGCCGAGACCCCTTACTGCGAGTTGCTTGATTAAGTAATGACTACTGGCTTCAAGAATTTCTGTCGGTACGATTCGTTCGGATCTCAGAAAATCATCCGCATACTCTCTCGTCCCTGATCCGATTTCCCTGAGGATGAGGGGGGAAGAATGTAAATTCATGCGGCTGCTGGCGAAGAAACGCAGTTCGTCATGGCTGATGACTTCCAGGTGAAAAGGCTCGAGTCCCCGTGTTCCTTCCACAAGGGCGAGGTCGAGTTCTTTGTGATTCAGTGCCTCCACAATGGTTTCGTGATTGTGGGTCATCAGTTGAAGCCGGATGTGTGGATAGAGGATCTTGATCTTTTTGACAAAATCGGGAAGAAGAACGTCACTGACGGTGTGAGTGGCCCCGATCCTTAATTGGATTTCTTCAGTCTTTTGTGTGACCTGTTCCATCGTCCTCCAAAGCTCCAACATCTTCTTTCCTTTTTCAAACACGTGAAGTCCCTCAGGTGTTAATTGAAAAGCCTGATTGGCAGAAGAACGGTAGATGAGTTCAATTCCTAAGGATTGTTCCAATTTCTTGATGTGAACACTGACGGTCGGTTGAGACAAGTTCAGGAATTCACTTGTTTTGGTGAAATGTTGAAGCTGAGCGAGAGTGACGAAGGTTCGAATCCATTCCAGTTGCATAGAACCCCTCCATTACAAAACGTAATCGTCTACATTATTATTATTCATTTCTATTATATCTTAAGGAAAGGTATAATGTGAGACGAAGGAAGTGAACAACAAGATGGAATGGTTATTATTTATCATAGGCGGAGCAGTCATCGGCATCATTTCTGGTTTTTTTGGTATAGGCGGCGGGATAGTTCTCACACCAACCTTACTTGTACTTGGCTATGAACCAAGCCAGGCGATCGTTCTCTCCTTAATGCTGACATTGGGATCGACTGTGACGGGGACAGTGTCACACATTCAATTAAAAAATGTAAATATGAAATTAGCGGTTGTCCTCGGGGGATTCGGAGTGATCGGATCAGTCATCACCGTACCATTTGTGAAGTGGCTCGATTCGATGAATGGAGCTTCCACGGTTATCTCCATTGTCTATATTGGGATATTAAGCTGGTTTTCTTACCAGTTTTTAACTAAACGAAGAAAGGAAGCGCAAGCGAAAGGAGTATCTGCAACTCCCTTTATCGGTATCTTCACCGGTATCATCTCTTCACTTATGGGGGTCAGCGGTGGATTTGTCATGACTCCGCTCCTCTCGAAATGGCTGAAGCTTGATCTCACCAAATCGATTGGAACCAGCATATCGGCAGCCTCGATCATCGTATTATCAGGGATCGGCTCGTACATGTATGCGGGGGAAGCACTCGATTACCGTCATGGAATCATGCTGATCATCGGAACCTTGATCGGAACCCCGATCGGCTCCATCCAGCTGAAACGATTCTCAGACGTTACCGTCAAAAAGATGCTTGCAGTTTTGTACATGGTGGTCGCAGTAAGCGTCATTTTTAAGATGTTATCAATTTCCTCTATCTCACTCGGACTGATCCTGGCATCCGTGCTCGTATTCTTTGGGATGCTGATTTATTCGCAGCAACGAACAAAGAGAGCAGAAAATTATTGATGGTTAAAAACAGAAAGTCGGTTGAGCACGCCAAGCGGTTAACCACGTTTGTAGGTCTGACGATGATATGCATATCGAAGTAGAGAGGTCATTCGCATAGCGAGTGGCCTCTCTATTTTTTTGCTGCGCTTAATGAAGTTTTTTTGCAATTTATGTAAATCAGCTGGATTTTTTTCGAAAACGGCCGGATTATCAACAGAAACGGCCGGATTTATCAGGATTTCGGCTGGATTTTCGTGAAAAACGGCCGGATTTATACTCATTTCGGCCGGATTATCTTCATCATGGCAAGTAATTGGCAAGCAGGACAGGGAACTTGTCCTAATAAATGTATCTGTTCTTGCGAAAACGCCTATGTAAATCTCTTCATTTTCAAAAGTCAGGCAGGATTAAGTGAAAATGTTCTAGAAACTAGTCTAAATAAGGGAGTGGAAGTCGAAAGGGGGTTGGTGTCCGATATTCATTGAATAGAAGACTCTACTAATTTTTCTGAAATTTCATTCTATTTGTCATTCTGTACGGATCACAGGATCTTTTATAGACAAAGTGTCTAATGATAAACAGGCTTTTTCAAAATAAACTAAAGTTAAGGCTATAAAATATGTAAGCAAAGGATGATTCTATGTCAATCAATCGAGAAAGATTAAAGCGTCATCTAGAGGAGTTAGCTGAAATCGGGAAGATCGGGGAGACAGGCGTTTGCCGTTTGGCCCATTCCAAGGAGGATCGCCAGGCAGTGGAAGTGGTGAAAGGCTGGATGGAGGAGGCGGGTTTGACGGCCAGGATTGACGGCTTCGGAAATTTGATTGGAAGGATAGAAGGTGCCGACAAGGATAAGCCGATCCTTATGCTGGGCTCACACATTGATTCTCAGCCATATGGCGGGAGGTTCGACGGGACTGCAGGTGCACTGGGAGCGATCGAAGTCATTCATAGTATGAAGGACAATGGAATCGTCCCGGACCGGAGCATTGAAGTGGTTTGTTTTTCCGATGAAGAGGGCTGCCGGTTTAACAAAGGAGTATTTGGAGTCCGGGCTATAGCCGGGATGCTTGAGGAAGGCGAACTGGACCGTAAAGACAAGCAGGGTGTGACGAGAAGAGAGGCGTTGAAGGAATTCGGGGTCGAGCCGGATGTAACCGCAAGTCCTGTTTACCAAAAAGGTGATATCGCAGCGTTTCTGGAGTTACATATTGAACAGGGGCCGGTCCTTGAGGAAAAGGGAAAACCAGTCGGAATTGTTTCAGGCATCTCCGGACCGATCTGGCTGACCGTTACACTAGAAGGATTCGCGGGCCATGCGGGTTCGGTGCCGATGACGATGAGGCAGGATGCCCTTGTCGGTGCGTCGGAAATCATCCGGAAATTCGATGAGCTGGTTAAAAGAGAAGGAACCGGAACCACAGTAGGAACGGTAGGCAGTATGCAGGTGTTCCCGAACTCAAGAAACATCATTGCCGAAAAGGTGGAGTTTACCGTGGACCTTCGTGATATAGATGTTGAAGCACGTACGAAACTGGAGGAAAAACTCTATCAAATCATCGAGGAGACGGCAATCAGTTACAATCTTAAATACGAGATTAAAGAAGATACCCGGAGTGAACCGAGATATTGTGCAGACTGGATCAAGGACATTATGAAGGAGGAGGATGAAAAGCTTGGACTGGATTCACCGACCTTAATGAGCGGCCCTTTCCATGATGCCTTATTCATGTCCTATATCAGTGATTACGGGATGATCTTCATACGCTGTGAAAAAGGCATCAGCCACAATCCAATGGAGTATGCCGAGATGGATGATGTGGAAAAAGGAGTTCAGCTCCTATACGCGACAGCATTGCGTGTTTGTAAGGGACATGGGGACAGGCACCTTGTCCCAAAAGACGGCTCTGCTGCTGTTCATGATAAGTAAGAGAAGGCTGGGACGAGGGACCTGTCCCTCTGTCCCATTTGGGAGGTGATCGTTTGAGAGCGACGATGCTCTTCGTAAACGGAGAAGTGGTTACTGTGAATTCTGAATTTTCCGTGAAAGAGGCGGTTGCCATTCAGGATAATAAAATAATCGCGGTCGGCACGGATGAAGAAATTCTATCATTTGCAGGTGAAGGAACGAAGATTGTGAATTTGGAGGGAAGAAGTCTCTTGCCCGGCTTTATTGATGCTCATGCCCACCTCGAACTTTATGGAACCAATAGGCTCGGGGTGAACGGCAAGGAGGCAGGAAGTATAAAAGAGCTCCTCGGGAAGTTGAAGGAGAGAGTACGATTAACTCCAAAGGGGGAATGGATCCGGGGCTGGGGTTATAACCAGAATACCCTTAAAGAGGGAAGGCACATAACTCGGTGGGATCTTGATCAGGTTTCCACCGAACACCCGATCATTGTGGTCCGGACATGCGGGCACATATCGTGCGTGAATACGAAAGCGCTGGAGCTTGCGGGTATTCATCCTGAAACAGAAGATCCGAATGGAGGGAAATATGTACGGGAAAACGGCGAATTAACCGGATTGCTGCTGGAAGCTGCCCATATGAACATGTTTCTTACAGCCAATTATTCTGAGGATGAGGTGCAGCAGGGATTGTCCCTCGCTTCCCAGGATTATTTAACAAAAGGAATTACGAGTGTCCATGATGCCGGGGGATATGGACCTGAACATATTCGGTTCCTTCAAAAAGCAGTAAGAGCAAAGAGAGTTAAGCAGAGGGTATACGCACTTTACGGTTCGCTGCATGATTCTGTAGAAATGGTGGAGAAAGGCCTGGTAAGCGGAATAGGGACAGGCCTTGGGGATGAGTGGATGAAAATCGGGCCTGCCAAAGTGTTTATCGACGGAAGCAGCAGTGGCCCTACAGCCAAGACGAGGGAGGCCTACACGAGCAATCCAAATGACTCAGGCATTTTATATTTGAACCAGCATGAATTAAACGGGTCCCTCGGAAAAGCGCATGAAGCGGGGTGGCAAATCACCGCACATGCCATCGGGGACAAAGCGGTTGAAATGATGATTGAAGCCATTCGCCATGCTCTTGACCTACACCCCCGTGAAAACCATCGTCACCGCATTGAACATTCCGGCATGACACCAGCAGACCTCATTTACCGGATAAAAGAGTTTGATATTGTTCCGATACCAAACCCAGCCTTCATTTATGAATTCGGCGACGGCTACGTGAAAGATTATGGAGAACGGGTCGACGTCATGTTCCCCTTAAAGAGCTTTTCAGAAGCGCAGATTCCTTTTGCAATCGGATCTGACAGCCCGATCACCGCCGTGGATCCGCTCCAAGGGATTTATTCAGCTGTCACTCGCATGAGTAAATCCGGTGAAGTGATAGGGACCGGACAACGAATCACCCTAGAGGAAGCGATTAAGGCCTATACATGGAACGGTGCATATGCGAGCTTTGAAGAACCCATAAAAGGCAGCATCGAAGCAGGGAAGCTCGCCGATCTGGTTGTGTTGAATGAGTCGATTTTACACTGTGAACCTGAAAGATTACGAGAGTTAAAAGTAGAGTTAACGATCCTTGATGGGAAAGTGGAATATGCAGCAAAAAAGGAGGGTGTTTTATGAGTAAAAGCGCGTTTACGAAAATCTATTGCTTGTCTCTGATTTTACCGTTTCTTCTATTGATCTTCCCCTTGTTTTCAATTGGAAACAGGGCAACCCCGATCATCATGGGGCTGCCGTTTTCGATATTCTGGGTGATTTTATGGATTATCATTACCTTTCTAATCGTTCTTATACTCTATCGGATCGATCCAGACAAAGATGAAGAGGAGGTCCATTAATGGCAGATTGGCAAATTGCAATGATCATGATGATCGGCTATCTTGTGATTGCATTAGTAGTTGGTGTGATGGCAGGAAGAGGTCATGATAAACATTCATTAGATGAGTTTACCGTTGCTGGCGGAGGTCTCGGCTTGGTTGTGATGTGGTTCCTGATGGGAGGGGCTGTGTTCAGTGCCTTTTCATTTCTCGGCGCTCCAGGGTGGGCATATTCCAAAGGAGCACCCGCACTTTATATTTTAACTTATACCGCTTTTGCGATTCTCCCATGGTACATCATCGGTCCGAAAATCGGGAAAATCGGTCGTAAATTCAATATATACACGGTTTCCGGCTTTATGAAAAAACGTTACGGAGGTAAGACGCTTCCTATCTTAATTGGGGTCATTGCGTTACTCGCCTCCATTCAATACCTAGCCACGCAGATGAAAGGGATGGCCTACATCTTCAATATCATGACTGAAGGACGTATTCCTCTTTGGCTTGGAGCCCTGCTCGCGTATGGAATCGTAGTCGTCTATGTTGCAACAGGTGGATTGCGGGCAGCGGCATGGTCTGACGTGTTCCAGGGGATCTTAATGATTGTCATCTCGTGGGTAGTCGGCCTTGCGATTGTGAATAAGCTCCACGACAGCGTGGGTGGGATGTTTACCAACCTCGTTCAGGACAACCCTGCCTTTTTTGAAATCGGGAATGAAGGGTCTACCATGTCAGGGACAGCTTATACGACCACGATTCTTGTATCTCTCATAGGGTTCTTAATGTGGCCACACCTATTTTCAAAGTCATACGCCTCCAATGCACGAACGATTAAGAAAACCGTATTGGTGTATCCGATCTTTGCCCTGTTCCTTATCCCACTATTATTTGTTGGCTTTTCGGCAGTGAATGTCGTCAATCCAGCTGACATTGGAGCACCGGATGAAATTCTTCCTTACCTGATCACCACCGTCCTTAGCCTTCCCGGCTGGGTTTACGGGCTTGTAGGTGCAGGAGCGTTAGCAGCAGCCATGTCTACGGCAGATGCCATCACCCACAGTGCTTCGCTGGAATTTACGGACGGGGTCATTAAGAATGTAAAATCGGACCTTTCTGATAAAACCACATTGCTTCTGATGAGAATCGGTGTGTTTGTTGTCGGAGGGCTTGCTTACTTTATCACCGTATTCGGGGGGCAGGGGCTCATCGCCCTATTGCTGGGAGCCTATGGTTCCATCGTTCAATTCGCACCCGGTGTATACGGAGCCCTCTATTCGAAAAGGGTGACCGGCCCGGCTGTGATCACGGGACTCGTCGTAGGTACATTTGTAAACTACTATTACCAGCTAGTCGCAGAAACCACGCCTTTCGAAATACATGCAGGTATCCTTGGATTGATCTGCAACATCGTCATTGTCATAGCTGTCAGTGCTTTCACCCAGCAAAAGAGTATCAGGATTGCTGAGGAGTATCGCAATATCGGATCCTAACAGGAACCTTGTTATTCCGGGAAAGCTGACGTGTGTTTTCTTTCCGAAAAAACTCCAACACAAAATCTTAAAAAAAGCCAAGAATGCTATTGGATCAGCATTCTTGGCTTTTTGACTTTGATTATTTTTCTGATTATACCTTATTAGACAACCATTTTTTTATCGCTGGATTCTCTTTTTAATGGACTCAATCGAATGATTAAGCTTCGTTAAGTCAACCTCTCCTGTTTGAATAACCTCCAGTTTGCCGGAAGCTCAAGGTGTGAATCTACGGAAGTATCCCCGTGGCCAGGGAAGTGCTTGATGGTTGAAAGGGTTTGCTCGGATTGACCTTTCATTGTTTGGATCCCTAGTTCCATATACATATTCACCTTAAATTTGGGGACAGTAATCAAGAGATATGTATAGAAGGAGTCTATTATAATGGATTCATATTTATTGGAGATGAAGGCATCAATAGGGGACAATGATGATTTCTTTCAGGTGCATCAAGATTTTGGTGAATCTCGCTATTTATTGTCAGGGCTTAAAAGTCTTATAGATGTACAGAAAACAATCCAGGTAATCGAAGATCGAGTCATATCAGGGACGATGGGTGAATTGCTTCATGATGGAGAGGAAGTCATCGAAGCGATTTTGGAAGGGAAGCTGATCATCTCAAGAGTTGAGGAAAATGGGCCTTTCTTCAGGATGGACCCGGTTGCAAAGGCGCTGAATCGTTCAATCGAGCCTCCTATCAATGAAAATACCCTACAAGGGCCATTGAGTTCTTTCAATGAAGACATCGATACAAATATTGGGATTATCCGCAAACAGGTCGTTTCAAAAGACTTGCAGATAAGATCCTTCTCAGGAGGGGGTGTAGAGAAAAGAACGCTTTCGGTAGTGTATCGTAAGGATAGCGCAGATGTGGATTATGTGAGCAGGGTCGTCCACCAGATCACATCAAATATGGATCAATCCCTTCATACCATACAAGATGTGACGAAGATGTTAGGATTGTCGACCCGAACCCTGATTTCTCCCTTCAACACAACAGAGGCGCCCCAAGAAGTATACAGGAGCCTGCAAAAAGGAAAACTTGTATTATTTCTGGATCGAATACCTTTTGCTCTTATTCTTCCAAGCGATTTCTGGGATATGTTCTTCCTTGAGAATGATCGGAATTTCTCTTTCCCTATCATGGTTTCAGTGAGGTTGCTCAGGATTATCGGTACATTGCTTGCCCTTGTTTTACCAGGGCTGTATGTAGCATTGGTCGCTGTCAATCCTGAGATGCTCCGTATTGAATTAGCATTATCCGTTGCTCAGACTCGTGAAGGTGTCCCTTATCCGGCATTTGTTGAGACCATTTTCATGCTTCTTATTCTTGAATTAATATTGGAGGCGAGTATTAGGCTTCCGAAAAGCATCGGTCCTACCATTACAATGGTAGGAGGGATCATTCTGGGTCAGGCCGTAGTCGAGGCGAGATTAGTAAGCAATTTACTGATTATCATCTTAGCCGCCACTACGATTGCCAACTCTACCATCATTGGATTTCAAAATTCCATCTCCATCCGAATCTTTAAATATCTTATCTTGATTCTTTCTTCGATTTTTGGGGTATTCGGCATATTGGCAGGAATATTCTTAGTTTGTGCATACTTAGCGGGGATAAGCACTTTTGGGGTGCCTTACCTCAAGATTAAAGGAGTTAGTAATAGTGGATAGAAGCTTGTATGTTGTCATTATGTACATTTTAACCCACATAGGCCTTATTCTGTTTTTGTATCCTAGTAATATCATTGAAAGCTCATCTCAAGGACATTGGATTCCGATCATTATCGGAGTCATCGTACATTTCATTATTTTATTCTTGCTTTTGACGGGGCTTGATCGTTTTCCGCAACAAGATATCATCACCATTTATCTGCGTGAGGGAAAGTTGATGACATTCATTTTTCTGTTCCCCGCTCTCCTCTATTTTTTAATGGCTAACATCATAACAGTCCGGGCGTATTCAGAAGTCGTTACCATTGTGTTTCTATCAAACACTCCCATCTGGGCGATCATGGCATTGCTGCTTATCTTATCATGTTATTTAGCTATTAAGGGAGTAGAAGCCATCTTTCGTACAGCTATACTTCTCTTCTTATTATTATTCCCGTTGGTTTGCTTCATATTGGTGGTTGCGTTTCAGAACGTGGATTGGCACTATGTATATCCCTTATGGAATGAAGATTTTTCTTTTTTGACTGACTCCTCTTACCATAGAAGCTTCTTTGCCATTGGTGGTGTATTTCTGTTTATTGGGTTTGTAAGGCCGGTCCTTCCCTATAAGAGCAAAAAAGTTTTGCTTGCTGCGGTTGCACTTATTCCCATCTTTATCATATCTGTATATATACCCGTCCTTACATTTGGCCAGGCAACAGCATCTACATTTATGTTCCCTTTCATCATGACAGTGGATGCCATCAATTTGACATGGCTTATGTTTGATCGACTCACCATGTTTTTCTTACTAAGTATAGTGATTTATATATTGTTGTTTATATCACTCGTATTATGGATGAGTGTAAAAATAATAAATAAATGTGTGCTTCCAACCATGAAATCATCTTATTTAGTAATATCGGTTTCACTCATCATTTACATCATTTGTTTGTGGATTCCAAATTGGAGTGACGTTGAACAGCTCTTTAAATGGAATACTCCCCTAAGATTTTATGTCATCTTTGGAGTTCCAATTTCAATTTGGTTTCTTGGTGTAAGAACAAGGAAGGAGAATGCAAGTTGAGGTGTAAAAAAGCGGTGATCTGGCTTTCTCTCTTATTCTTGGTTTTCATGATGAGTGGCTGTTGGGATACCAGAGATATTAATCATCGGGTGATGCCCGTTGTCTTGGGGATATCCAAGGATAGTGACCAATATAAAGTCTTTCTGCAGATTCCCCACCCTCAGCAGGATATGATACAAACGAAAGTGGTTGTTGGTGTTGGTGAAACGATTAATGAAATTGTAGATGATATCAGTGCTGACATGGAAAGCAGTGTCGATTTGCTTCACGTAAAGGTAATTGTCATCGATCGACTTCTTGCAGAAGAAGGTGTGAAGGACCTTATTTCAGGTATTATGAGGTCGAGGGATGTATCTTCAAAAGCATTGGTTGCCATTTGTAACGACGATATTGACCGATTTTTCGAAAGTATGGAGAAAAACACCTCTCCGCGCGGGACGACTCTGTTGGATTTCTTTGAAAAGAATGCCGGTTGGGACCCTCAGGTTGCTTTAACCAGAGTTTGGGAAGTTTATAGAAGTATTCACTCTTATACCCGGGACGTGGCCATCCCGATGCTCTGTCTTGGAGAGACGACGTTAGTGGACCATGTGGGGTCAGCGGTGATAAAGAACGGAAAAATGGTAGAAGAAATCAACCCTAATGAAACCCTTCTTTATAATGCATTTAAGGGAGAAAGCACTGAAGGGAAAATAGAGGTGCTCAATGAAGGAAGTGTCTTGATCTTAGGAAATACGATTGAACATACAAGTGAGGTGCGGAAAGAACCGTTCTTATATTCCAAAATAAAGTTAGATGTCATGATACTGGAAACAAAAGGAGATCCTACAGAGAAAATGATTGAAAAGGGATTGGAAAAGCTTCTGACAGATCGTTTGAATAAGATGTTCTCGAAGCTACAGAATAGTGAGGCGGATATTCTAGGACTTGGCCAATTATTCAGAAAAGAAATACCGAGGATGGACTTAAAGGAGTGGAGATCGAAGTATTATCAAAACTTGTCCACAGACTTTGTAGTTGATGTCGATATCCGGAATTCCGGGAATTTAAAGAACCCCGGTTAAGTACATAATTTTCTTGTGTTTCAGCAAAATAAGGAGAAGTATTCTTTTTAACCGACAAAGGGGTTGTTTCAGCTTGATATTAGTATGGGGACTTATTCTTTTTTTAGTCATTGCACTGATGTTCGTGCCAAAGAGGTTAACACTTAGGGAAAATCTTATCATGTTTCCGTTCGTTGGTTATTTTGGTGCGTTGGCACATGTTCTGGTAGGGCTTATGTTGGATTATGTAGATTTTGGACCAACCAAAGGTGTGGAAGTTTCCGATTTTGCACTGGTGGCCTTTGCTCCCTCGTTTATTGCGCTTTTATACTTGAATATTATGAAACCGGATAAGCCATTGTTTTATGTGCTCATTTGGACAGTACTCTCGTTCTTTATAGAACTGTTGCTGAGTTTTAACGGTTATATGAAACATCTAGAGTGGAAAATATGGTACTCGCTCCCCGTTTATTTAGTGGCATTCCTTACGCTGCATTGGTTCTTTCAACATGTAGTCCGAAATGGTTCTAAGAGTTCGTAGATATTGAGGAAATGGTAAAGTAATTTACTAATTAATAAAGAGGAAAGATGGGGAAGTCTTTCTTATTGCACACATTCTTTTCTGTTTTTATTTATCCCCTACTAATCTTTTTCTGACAATGCGATTTCCGACCAGCTTTTTCATCAGGGCACATCCCTTATTTTCCCAAAGGGATAGTGTACTTTTTTATGAAAATATGCAACCTTTCAAGGTCAAATCAATCATAATTTTGGAAAAACATAGAAAATAAAATGGTCCTTGTACACCATTTGTTCAACTTTTTCTTCCCTTTCGTTCAAGGAAATAGTACATTACTCTTATAGGCATATGAATAAGTCATTTAGGGTATAGGCAACTAAGATAGTCTTATACATTCCTGCCCGTCAGGATCATGGCTTATGAACTGATCACAATATCTTGTCTTATAGAAAGTAGGTCGAATATGCAGGTAGAGGAAAAATTTTATGAATTTATGAAAGAACGTACGTGGAAACTGACGGAGAATTGGTATGAATCCCTTGATAAAAGTGATGTCTCAGGCGTTTATTCTTCAACTGATCCACAGGTCATCCTAACGTTGAAGCGCCAAAATCACGAATTTCACGAACGTTTTTGTCTCCTTTTTAAAGATATAGGGCAGGACGCACTATGTAATTTCGCTGAATGGATCGAAGAAATTGCAAAAGATGAAGAGCACTTACAAACCCCAACTCACTATATACTGAGGGAATTCTTCAGAACCCAGGATCAATATTTGGAGATTTTGAAGGAATTTGAACGCCTGTATGGCACTGATTATCCAGCGGAGAGAATCGATTCATTCAGAGAGTTGATCATTAAAACCTTTGGTCTTGTCATTTCCAAGTTTGCAGAAGAAAATTACGAGTATGCCCAAAGGCGTTTGAAGGCACAGCAGGAAATGATCAAAGAATTGAGTTCACCTGTCATCTTAATCGATAAAAAGACAGGGGTGCTGCCTCTTGTCGGTGATATCGATACAGGAAGGGCGAAGTATATCCTCGAGAATACACTGGCCGAATGCGTCGATAAAAATGTTGAGCACTTGTTTATTGATTTATCAGGTGTCATCATGGTGGACACGATGGTTGCTCATCAATTATTCCAGATAATGGAGAGTTTGAACTTAATTGGTGTGAAAAGTTCAATCTCCGGCATTCGCCCGGAAATTGCCCAAACCGCTATTCAACTTGGTATATCATTTGAAAATATTTCTGTCACTTCGACTCTTGAGCGAGCATTGAATGAGCAACGGTAGAAGCGATTTAATGAGCGGTTACTCTGTAATCGCTCGTTTCTTTTTATTCTATAAAACAAATTGTTTAAAACCATTCTATAAAGGTAATTACCACCATCATAGAGTGAATTTGGAAAAAACGCCCTTGGGGAATTCACCTAAAAGGAGGGGCAGCAATATGCAATTTGTCAAAATGATTCGATTTTCCCAAAATGGATTTACCTGTGGTACGCCTCAGTCCGACTCTAATTATAATCGGAGAGAGCCCATTTTTATCAATCGGGAGATCGACAATCTGTTTCATAAAGGTCAATCGATTTATATGTCGGAAATGATCCGACCGCGAAGTACTGATCGGCAATGGTCAGGATGTTTCTGTTATTTAGAAGAGTTCACACAGGTGGCTTCTGAAAATCGTCATATAGGCTTCCTCCCCAGGGAAAGCTTGATATGGGCTAGAAATAAGAGCCATCTTGGGGGGGGTTCCGTACTTTAGCCTCTCAGGTGAATCATGGTTGAAGAGAGTGACGGAGGATGACAACACATGGGTGAAAATGAGGGTAGAGGATGCTCTGGAACGAACCCATCTTTGGAAGAAAGAGCATGGTTCGGTTCCTGGGTGGATTACGGAATGCTTCCTGGTGGAGGAACAGGTGAAACGTCTTGTCTATCCTTCTGCTAAAGAGAGAAAGATGGAATTCTGGTTAATAAAAAATTAAGCATACAGGAAGTCATGAATGTCCCATTTTTCTGTTATACTACATAGTAGTTGATCTTAATCTAAAAAAGGTTGAAGTGTCGCGTTTTTCGTTCACTTTCTATGTAAAAGGGGAATTCACTTTGAAATTCGAAGATATTAATCCAGAATTAGTGGAATTATGCCGGACATCAGATCCGTTTCATATGGCAGAATCGGTGATCGGAGACCGATTAAGAGGATTGGATACCCTGTCGTTAAAGTCTATCGAGCGTAAAAAGGCCCTTCCTAAAGACGTGGTCAACCTCTTGATCATCTATTTCTTCTCAGAGGTAAAAGGCACGGTCTACCACAGGAATGCCCTTTCTAA
This sequence comes from Rossellomorea sp. y25, assembly GCF_038049935.1. Classification (NCBI taxonomy): domain Bacteria; kingdom Bacillati; phylum Bacillota; class Bacilli; order Caryophanales; family Bacillaceae; genus Rossellomorea; species Rossellomorea sp. y25. The sequence goes on from NZ_CP145886.1 coordinate 1,111,867, forward strand.
GTTATATAATCATTGGGTCTCTAACGAAGTGTTTACTTTCTCTAAGGCCAAAAAGATGATCGAGCTGGACATGCATGAGCAGCTTGGTGAAATCGACCGTTCATAGATATGCATAAGGTCTGGACCATTGGGATCCAGACCTTTTCTATATATTATGTTCTTGGGTTGATGCTGTATCCCAGGCTCTTCAAAGCATGGAGTAACGTAGAGTGAATATGCAAAGATCCAAGGGGGATGCCGAGTTGAACGGCAGTTTGTGCGATGGCTGGCCTGATTCCCGTGATGACAGGATCGACCCCCACCAAAGTCAGGGTGTTCATAAGTTCAAAGATTTTCTGGGCGACCATGGTGTCGATGACAGGCACGGCTGAAAGGTCCACCACCAAATGCTGGATTTCCTTTTCCACACACTTCTCTAGGGCATGCTCCATGATATACTTTGCCCTCGTTGTATCAATATCCCCGACCAGTGGGAGTATCGCGATCGTATTGGATAATGGAATAATGAGTGAGCTCAATTCATTAATGAGTCCCATTTGATCCTTGAGTCTGCTTTCATAATGAGTCTTGTAGGATATAACAAAGGTTTTTATCACTTCATCAAAGATGGAATGGTAGTTTTCAATCATGGCATAGCGGGCTTCCAGCAGAAGATCTTCATTTTCCATCAGCCAAGCTTTCATAAATTGAAAATAAACTTTCCTGAAACGGTGAAATTGTTCAAGCACCTTATCGATACTTGTCCCGTCATTCACACGCTCTTTGGCAATGAGATTCGACCACTTTAAAAGCTCGTTCGAAAGTTTCTGTTCTTCATCGACCAACGCCTCGGTTATATAGAGTATAAAGCTTCCTGACTCCTGCCTAAGTTTTTCTTCAATTTCTTTCGGTGCGTTCACATTAAAGATGGAAAATTGATCGACTTCCCGCAACTGTAACCATTCACCGATGATCTCATCCGACTGCAAGTGAAAAAAATCCATCAACTTGTCCTTTGTTTTCATCTACATCCTCCAGACTCTTTCATAGACTAATAAATGACTCTTCAGTAAAAAAAATATATTGAAATGGAATAAGTTAGTCAATTGTATTTGATCGTGTTTGCCAGAATTTTGTCTGGGAATTCGTCTTCCGTTTTTTTTAACCCAAACACACACCCTTTATATGGTAAAATGGAATTACATGTTTTATTTTGGAATATTTCGTTTTTTTTAGGAGGGGAATACATATATGGTCACAACGCAAACAGCTCCCTTTTTGATCAGCAGGATGAGGGAAAAGGACTTGGAGTCGGTAATGGATTGGTTTGTACAGCGTAACCAGTCATTCTATGCCCTTGGACGGATATATGTAAATAAGCAAGAGGACCTGGAAGAGATATTTTATCGTTCAATCAACATGATACATAATGAATTACACCGTTTGAAAAAAGAACCTTCATTTGACTCGTGGGCTGTTTCTCATTTTATACATAATGGTCGGGATCTTTCTAAAGATAAGAGTTTCCGGGTTTCAGAAGGACAGAATCATGATGATGCGCTCTTTCAGGCCATACATCAATTGGAGTGGGATGAAAGGGAAGCGATTGCTTTATTCTATTTCAAGGAATGCTCTTATGAGGAAGTTGGGCGTATTCTTGATATTTCAGAAGAGAAGGTAAAATCTGTTTTATTTTCAGCTATACGAAAGCTTCGGAAAGAATTGGGCCACGGTTCTTTCGAGGGCTGCCCGGAATACCATAAGCATTATCTTGATTACTTAGGTAGAACGATGGATCGGCCTGGAAAAGTAGAGTTTGAGATGCATATTTACCATTGTCAGGGCTGTCAGGAGGATTTGGCCACCTTTCAGGAAGTGGCACTGACTCTGACAGGAATGACAGATGCCATGGAGATCCCTGTTGGATTCATGGAGAAGGTCAAGAATAAGGTGGAAGAAAGAGAAGCGCGCAGGCAACGGAAGATAAAGAAACGGAAGTCGATTTGGCTTGCCTTCGCAGGTATTTTCGCAATGATCGTTTCGATTGGATTCGTGACAGGTGGATTCTCCAGCCTCTACTATGCATGGACGGAAGAGGATGAACAATTGCGTGCCATTCTCCAGCATGATCTGGGGGAAAGGTTGAATCTCGAGTCGGAAAGCAATGGGGTGAAGATCACCATCAAGAGTGTCGTCGCCGATGATGTACAGACCCTTGTCTTTTATGAAATAGAGGATACCGAGGAAGACAATCGCTATATGATGAATGCTCATGAAGGAGTCCATATCGAGAATGAATACGACGTCATGAGGCGTGATGTGCAAAACATGTTCTATTCTCCTCCTGTCGATCAGGATGAAATACAAAATGAAGAGAAAAATGTGTATAAAGGTACCATGAGTCTCCTGCCGGTTTCGATGGACAGCGGAACCATTAAATTGAATGTGGCAAGACTCATGCAAGTAGATCCGGACACTCGAAAAGGTGAGTATTTCAGTAGGGAGATGACATTTGCGGAAGGGGACTGGAGCTTTGACATTCCGTTTACAAAGCAGTCATCCCGGGTGCATAAGCTGGATAAGGAAATCGACATTGACGGAATTCCAGTCCGCCTGGATAAGCTTACGATCGCGCCGACTACGACGCTCCTCCAGTACAGCTTTCAGAATCAAGGCGGGGACAGAAGGATTGATGTCATTACCTTTGATTCCATTGAATCGGATAAGGAGAGAGTGAAGGCAGACCTCTTTGGAGGGAATATGTACGTTGAATCCTTTGACCAGGAGGGATGGAGTGCCTTTACATCAAGCTTTGACACCTTATATTTTGAAAATCCAAAAGAAGTTGACATACTGTTTGATTCCATTCATTTATCTGTAGACGATCGGAAAACCATCCCACTTGATAATCTCAAGGACCTGCCCGAGGCATTCGAGTATCAAGGGAATACCATTACCATTGATGAAATTCAGGCAGGAAATCCGGCGAAGGTGATTCTTACGCATGATGTATCGAAGGATCGTGCCTATGAAAGAGTGCACTATGGGTTCTCCAGCGATTATTTGATGAATGAAAATACTTCAATTGGAGTTAGTGATGGCGATGGGGTATTGATGGACAAAAACGGCAAGATCCATGAAATCGATGTATATGAGTATGATAAATTGGATCAACCCCGCTACTTCGAGAAGGAACAAACCATTGAATTTTATAACGATTCGTCCAGGGAAGATGTAAACTTGACCAAGCTTGAAATAGGGGGCTACAGCACAACGAAATATGTGGATGACCAGGTGAAGGTGAAGTTGGATTAAGAAGATAGAAGATAAAAAGAGGGACGGACCTCCTGCTTTTAGAGCAGGAGGTCCGTCCCTCTTAAGTGAGAATAACTTCCGCGGCCAGAGAAACAATAGGTTTGTCGTGACAAGGGTGACAAAGTTAGTTTTCATCTTTCTTGAAACCGTCACCATCCGGAGCCTATGATGAATATAAGAAAAATGATTATTCAAACATGAAAGGATGAGAGAAGTGGCTCAATCGAATATGAAAGTCGCGGTACAAAAGTTTGGTAACTTCCTCAGTTCAATGGTTCTGCCTAATATTGGCGCTTTTATCGCTTGGGGTTTAATTACAGCGTTGTTCATACCAACTGGGTTCTTTCCAAATGAAAGCCTTGCCAAACTGGTAGGGCCGATGGTTACGTACCTGTTACCGCTCTTAATCGGGTATACAGGAGGTAAGCTCGTACACGACCAGCGCGGTGGGGTCGTGGGTGCGATTGCGACAATGGGTGTCATTGTCGGTGCACCGGATACACCGATGTTCTTAGGTGCCATGGTCATGGGTCCTCTTGCGGCTTACGTGATCAAAAAGTTCGACGGGGCAATCGAAGGGAAAATCAGAGCAGGATTTGAAATGCTCGTCAATAACTTCTCAGCAGGTATTCTTGGAGGAATCCTTGCGATCCTGGCATTCCTTGGTGTAGGACCTGCCGTGGACGCATTTACGAATCTACTAGTCTCAGGTGTAGACTGGCTTGTGGCAGCTGGACTGCTTCCTTTAACAAGTATCCTGATCGAACCTGCAAAGATTTTATTCTTAAATAATGCCATCAACCACGGTGTACTATCACCGATCGGATTGGAGCAAGTTCAACAGGGTGGAAAATCGATTCTTTTCCTATTAGAAGCCAACCCGGGACCAGGTCTTGGAATTCTACTGGCGTTCATGTTCTTTGGAAAAGGAACAGCAAAGCAATCTGCATCTGGAGCAGGAATCATTCACTTTTTCGGTGGGATTCATGAAATTTACTTCCCGTACGTATTAATGAAGCCGATGCTGTTTGTTTCCGTCATCCTTGGTGGAATGAGTGGAGTGTTCACCCTTGTTTTATTAGGTGGAGGATTGGTATCACCGGCATCACCAGGTAGTATCCTTGCGATTACCGCGGTTACCCCTCCAGAAGGAATGGCGTATCTGGCAAACTTTGCAGCCGTCTTTGTGGCAGCAGCCGTTTCCTTCATCGTGTCTGCCATCGTGTTGAAATCAAGCAAAACGACAGATGAAGACATCGAAGGCGCAACGAAGAAAATGCAGGAAATGAAGGGCAAGAAAAGTTCTGTAGCCGGACAAGTAAGCCAAGGAACAATGCCTGAAGAAGTAAACAAAATCGTCTTTGCCTGTGATGCAGGGATGGGCTCTAGTGCTATGGGGGCTTCACTCCTCCGTAAGAAAGTGAAGGCGGCAAAACTCGACGTCAGCGTAACGAATACATCCATCAGTAACCTTCCATCTGACGCTCAAGTGGTCATCACACAGGAAGAACTGACGCCGCGGGCGAAAAATAAGCTTCCGAATGCTTATCACATTTCCGTGGATAATTTCCTATCCAGTCCGGAGTACGACAAGCTGATTGCGAGTCTTCAGGACGGAATCACGGGTGAGCAGGCAGAGGTTGTGGAGGATGCAGAGGAAGAAACGGTGAACGCTGAACCGAATGCTGATCATGATGATGATCTACTGCTTGAAGAGAACATCTTCATGAATCAGTCTTTTGCCACAAAAGAAGAGGCGATCCGGTTCGCAGGAGAAGCTCTGGTCAAAGCAGGATACGTGGAAGACAGCTATGTAGATGCTATGATTGACAGAGAAGGAATCACATCTACTTATATGGGTAATAATGTAGCCATTCCACACGGTACGGAAGACGCGAAGAAAGCCGTCATCAAGTCCGGATTCACGGTCGTTCAAGTTCCGGACGGCGTGGACTTCAACGGTGAGAAGGCGAAGATGATCTTCGGTATCGCCGGCAAGGACGGCACACATCTGGAAATCCTTTCAGGGATCGCCGTTGTCTGCTCCGAGCAGGAAAACGTCGACAGAATGGTTCTGGCCAAGTCAGCCAAAGAACTGAAGGACATCATTAATAGCAACTAGAACAATCATTCAGAAAGGTAGGATCCCTGCCTTTCTGTTCTCATTTGTATTGATAAAAGCTAATTCAGGGAAAAGAGTGGAAAGAATGTTTATTACATCAAGGGAAAAATCCATCATTGAATTGATCGTAAAAACATCGGGAAAACATACCGTGTACTCTCTTTCTGCATTCTTGAATGTGAGCGGGAGAACCGTTCAGCGCAACCTGAAATCCATCGAAAGCATTTTAAAACAGTATCATTTAGAACTGAAGCGGACGGGCAATGAAGGACTGTTCATCGACGGGAAGAATGAACACATCTATCGCTTGATCCAGAATCTTGCGGAAGTGAATCCGACCGATGAAACACCTGAAGAGCGAAAACTGGGTTTATTGATCATCCTTCTCCATGAAGGATCTTCCTTCAAAAAACAGGTCCTTGCACAGCAGTTGGGGATCAGCGTCACGACTCTCACTTCTTATCTCGATGAAATCGCAGATTGGCTGCAAAAATACGGCATCACCCTGACAAGGAAACGAGGGGTGGGGGTGGAGCTTACCGCAGATGAAGCCGACAAACGTCATGCACTGGCAAGCTTCTTCCTCGTCTATTTTTATGAAGTCATCATCGAGACCCTGTATGGGATGCAAAAGGGGAATCACCTAGATGAGCCGGTGCTGGGGTATTTCAAACCGGACTATTTACTCGCTGTCGACCGGGTGGTGAACCAACACTTGGCAGAGGGGCAAATCACCTTGACGGACAGTGATTATATCGGTCTTGTTGTGTATACCTCCCTGACGATACAACGAACCGAAAAGGGCTTCGAATTACAGAAATATGAGCAAGCGGAGGATCATGATTCTACTGAAAATCAGCTGATGGACATGATTTACAGGGAACTGAAAGATAAGCTTTCCATACCCATGACCAATCGGGATGTCCAATTTTTGACCGTTATTTTAAAAGGATCCAAAGTTCAGGATCCCGACGTTGTTTACTATGACAGTATCCTCCTTGGCCATCTCATCAAGAATGTCATCAAGGATGTATCGGAAGACCTCCATGTGGATCTGTCCGATGACTTTTCCCTTTTCCAGGGCCTGCTTGCCCATATGGGACCGTCCATCTTCCGCCTGCAGCAGGAGCTGGATCTTTTCAATCCATTGACGGATGAAATCAAGAAGAAATATCCCGTGTTATTTTTAGCAGTGAAAAAGAGTCTTGAAACGGAATTCAAGGATATTTCTTTTCCCGATGATGAGGTCGCCTTCATCGTCCTTCATTTCGGATCGGCCATGCTGATGAATGAAGAGAAGGTGAACATCCAAGCGGTGGTCGTCTGTCCGACAGGGATCGGGACGTCCAAGATGCTCGCCAGCCGCATCCAGCGGGAACTGACGATGATCAACAAGGTGGAAATCCTGTCGATCAAGGATTTTCAGAGTGCAAACCTTGATGACTACGATATTGTCATTTCCACGGTCAGGCTCCCCTTTACGGAAGTGGAGTATATTCTGGTAAGCCCGTTATTGAGCGAGAAGGACATCGGATTCATCCAAAGCTATCTGCAGAATAATGTTGAAAAGCTGACGAGGAAGAAATACTTGAAGCCAGCGCCGCGATCGGTTGAGAAAACCGAGGTCAGGATGCTCCTTCAGGAAATCAAGGATGTCCACTCCAGCATGGAAGCCATCCTCACCAATTTCCGGGTGTACCGGAAGCAGTCGACGGGAAGTCACTTCAGGATCCTGAATGAAATGGTGGAACAAGCGGAACAGGACGAACTTCTTCAACACACGCATGTGGTCATGCATCAGCTGATCGAAAGGGAGAAAAAAGGCGGACTCGGGATTCCGAAGACGAATATGGGCCTCTTCCATTGCCGTGACCACAACGTGAAGAAGCTGATCTTCCAGGTGGCCCATCTGGATGAACCTTGTAAGATCAAAGGGATGGACGGTGGGGAAATGGAGATGAAAAGCCTTCTCCTCATGCTTGCCCCTGAAGAATTGAGCAGGAGGGAACAGGAAATTCTCAGCCTGATCTCTACAAGCTTAATCGAAGATCACCGGTCGATGATGATCTATTCGTCCACGAACGAAGCGGTCATTTTAAAGAAATTAGAAGAAATCTTTTTGGACTACTTACAAACTAATTTGATAAAGGAATGATGATGTTGAAACAAACGGTACATTTTGGAGCAGGAAACATAGGCAGAGGGTTTATCGGAGCATTATTCACACAATCAGGTTACCACGTGACCTTCGTAGACATCGCCGAGCAGGTGATCAACAAGCTGAATGAAGAAGGACGCTACGAAGTGAAACTCGCCACGGAAACGAAGGAAACCGAAACAATCGAGAATGTATCCGGACTGAACAACCTTCATCAAGAAGGGGAAGTCATTGAGACGATCGGACAATCCACCTATCTGACGACGGCGATCGGACCGAATATCCTTCCACGGATCGCTCCCCTGATCGCCAAAGGGATCGAAAAACGCATCGCCTCATCAGATGAGCCGTTATACGTGATTGCATGTGAAAATCAGATCGGTGCCACTGATATATTAAAGAATCATATTATAGAAAATCTTGATGAGAAAACGATTGCGATGCTTGAAGGAAAAGTCTACTTCTTCAATTCAGCCGTCGACCGCATTGTACCGATTCAAGATCAGAGCTCACTAGATGTACTCGTTGAACCGTATTACGAATGGGTGGTTGAAACAAAAGAAACAATCCCGCCTGTTGAAGGCATGACGATTGTAGACGACCTTGCTCCATTCATCGAGCGTAAGCTGTTCACGGTGAATACAGGCCATGCGGTCATTGCGTACCTTGGTTACCTGCAAGGCAAGTCAACGATCGATCAGACATTGGCCGATGAAGCCATTGCCGAGCAGGTCAAGGAGACACTGAAAGAAACAGGTGCCTACCTTGTGAAGCAATACGGACTTAATGAAAACGAGCATCTTGCTTATATTGATAAGAACATCGTACGCTTCAAAAATGCTTACCTGAATGATGATGTCAGTCGTGTGGGACGGGCGCCGATCCGCAAGCTGGGTCCTGATGACCGCTTGATCCGACCGACGACAGAGGCTCAAAAAGCGGGGCTCTCTTATGCCTACCTTGCCAAAGCGATTGCTGCAGCGCTATTGTTTGACAATCCTGAGGATGAACAAGCGGTTGAAATCCAGGGCATGATCAAGGAACACGGACCTGCCCATGTATTGAAAGAAGTGAGCGGACTGGATCCGGATAGCGAGATTGTGAAGGAAGTATTGGTTCAGTATGAAGGTTTGAAGGAATAAAATGGGATCGGCTGTCGAACTTGATTCGGCAGTCCATTTTTTTGGAAGGAAGACGCAGAGGAATCGACGCATAAATTTTAAAAAGACGCATACTTTCGAAATTTGATGTATAAGAGGAAACCGGCGCATAAAACCCATCCGTGTCTTTTCTGTGACGTCCCCGCAACCGCGCCAATCCTACAATCCCCTTCATTCCCATCAGACCCCTAATTTTTCATCAAAAAAAAGATAGAATTCCCCTCATCACGGGTGTAAAATATATAAAAATACACACGCAGGAGGAAACCGCCAGCCAAAATAAAGACTACAGTTATGCCTATTGTTGCTATCGTTTTTTCTAGATTGGAAGAATCAAAGGGTGCTTCCACCAATATAAAAATTCAGAATGTTAAAAATACGATAAGAGGTTGATGAAAGTTGGCAATGGATAATACTGAAATAGCTGTAAAGGAACAAACGATTTTCCACCATACGGGGAATAAGATCAAGACGGACGACCGGGAGATTCAGATCATCGCGAAAATGGAAGAGCCGTTGATCGTCGTTCTTGGAAATGTGTTGAGCCATGAAGAATGTGATGAACTCATTCAGCTTTCCAAGGATCGGGTCGAGCGCTCGAAAATCGGTAACACACGCACAGTGGACGAGCTTAGAACGAGCAGTTCAGTGTTCCTAGAGGAGAATGAACACGACGTCGTGTCTTGTATCGAAAAACGGGTCTCTCAGATTATGAATATACCCGTGGAGCACGGGGAAGGTCTTCAAATCCTTAACTATAAACCGGGTCAGGAATACAAGGCTCACTTTGACTTCTTCTCGGCCTCATCAAGACCGGTGAAGAATCCGAGAATCAGCACCCTCGTGATGTACTTGAATGACGTAGAGGAAGGCGGGGAAACGTACTTCCCTAAATTGAATTTCTCTGTTTCTCCGCAAAAGGGGATGGCGGTCTACTTCGAATATTTCTATGATAACCAGGAGCTGAACGACTTGACGCTTCATGGCGGCGCACCGGTTGTCATCGGGGATAAATGGGCTGCTACCCAGTGGATGAGAAGAAAGGTATTTAAATAAAGTGAAGGAGGAGCATCCAGGATGCCCCTCCTTTTTTTAGCTGACGGATTTAACGGCTTTGACCATTCCGGTATTCATTCTTTTCACGTTTATGGTGTGGATGATCATTCCCGTGATGATCAGGAGGATGCCGATCAGGGCTATTCCTGATGGAAGTGGAACGGACAGGATCGCCGCTTCTCCTATGATGACAAACAGGATCTGTGTCGATTGGGTCGCTTCCACTGCGGCAAGTTTCCCGGGAGTGTGCCTTGCCTGATTCGTGGCGATGAAGAACAGGGACGTCGCAATCACACCTGAGCATATGGCGACAATAAAGGATTGTATCACTTGCTGCTCGCTTGGTGCCCCAACCTCGAAGAACGCATAGCATCCTAAGATCAGCCAGAAAGGAGTGCTTGCGATCGTCATCCCGAGCACACGTTGGAAGGTATCAAGCTTGCCACCGCACACCTCCATCATTTTCCGGTTTCCAAGAGGATAAGCAAAGGCTGCGATGATCACAGGTAAGATCCCAACGGCCATTTCAGAAAAGGACAATCCACTGGCATTTTCCTGTTGAATGAAGAGAACCCCAACTAAAATGATGGAGGATATGGCCAAAGCTCTTTTTTGAATGGTATGCCTGCGCCTGGCCGGCCCGGAAGTATAAAATAAAGGAGCGAGTAAGATGCCTGCGACGATGGTAAACTGCCACGTGCCCGCTACAAGCCAACCCGGTCCGTACGCAGCCGCATAGGTGATAGGACCATAAAAGAGGACAAACCCGACAAAGCTCCACGTCAGCCATTCGAATGGTTTCTTCTTCATTTCAATCCAGACTTGATTTATATTCTTCCGTAAACCTACAATAAGGAATAGGAAGGGTAGCATGAACAGGAATCGCAGGGATGAACTCCACATCCAGCTTCCACCAGCGAGCTCCATGGACCGGTTCAGAATAAAGGTAACGGCAAAGAACATAGATGAAATGACACCGAGAGCAAGCTCTTTGATGATGAACACTCCTTTCCAATACATATACTATAGTTTATTTTTTATATATTATAATATACTTACATACGTTGTCTATAGAAAGAGGTAGGATTATGAGTAATGACGGTTTGACTTGGCAGGACCCGGAAAAATTGGCTAGGCACGTCGGGATGACACTGAGACATATACGACATGAGCGTGGGCTAAACCTCCAGGAACTCGCAGCTATGACCGATGTCAGTACTTTGACTTTGGGCAAGATCGAAAGGGGAGAGGCGAATCCATCTTTGACGATCATATGGAAAATTGCGAACGGACTCGCGATCCCCATTTCGGCCCTTCTCGTGGAAAAACAAGAAGTCCAGATTTCCCGGAAAAATGAAGGGAGCAAAGTGATCAGTGCCAATGAGTCCTTGACCCTGGAACCGATGTTTACTTCCTCTGGCTACAGCTCATTGGAAACCCACAGGGCCTTCCTGAAACCGGACAGTGAGTACCGTGCGGATGCCCACCAGCCCGGGGTGATTGAATTTGTAACCGTTATGGAAGGAAAAGTACGTGTGAAGGTGCAGGATGAAGTATTCGAGCTCAGTCAGTATGACTCGATCAAATTCCATGGGGATAAAGGCCATAGTTACATGAATATGGAATCAATAGAAGCGGTCCTCCACTTTGTGATGATCTATACGGGACGGGCGGATTGAAGCTTATCGAGACGGATAAGCTTTTTTTAGTGAAAAGCATTACGATGGAAGATAAAAAAGGATTTTTCAACCTTTCTTTGGCTTTTGGATCATTTTCATTCAATCTTGGTGGAGGATGACCCCATCCTACTTAATTGCGTCGAAATCGTCCATGATTGCGTCATTTTCAAGGTGAATTGCGTCATGATCGAAGTAATTGCGTCGATTTCAAATTTATTGCGTCGTTTTTCATAGTTTATGCGTCTTTTTGAAATAAATGGTAACTACCCTCAGTCTACATCGCATGACACCCCATAAAAAATTCCTTGAAACTTTTCCCGCCTCACCCGACTCTAATGAATGACAGGAGGTTAATCAATGGATGTGAAACTCGTAAAAAGAGCAATCAAAGGGAATGAACAGGCATTTGAAAGGCTGATCCACTCAGAAAGCGAGAAGCTGTACAGGACGGCATTTCTATATGTAAGAAATAAAGAGGATGCTCTCGACGTGGTGCAGGAAACGGTTTGTAAAGCATTCACCTCGATAGCCCGTTTGAAGAACCCAGAGTATTTCAGCACCTGGCTGATCAAGATCCTGATACATACGGCATACAGCATGTTGAAGAAACAAAACCGACTGGTCCTGACGGGGGATGAGTTTCTAGACAACACTCTCGTCTCAGAAGAAACGGATATAGAAGGGCGGATCGACTTGATTACGGCCATGGCGTCTTTGAATCAGCACTATCAAACCGTCATTATCTTATTCTACTTCCAGGGTCAGTCGATCAAGATGATATCCGATACGATGGGTACGCCTGAAGGGACGGTCAAGACGTATCTTCACCGGGCGAAGCTGGAATTGAGAATGCTGCTGGAAGGAGTGAATCAGTATGGACAAAAAATGGTTTGAGGAAGAAATGAACAGCATCGAGGTACCAAAAGAAAAGGTTTTTGAGGCAATTTCAACAGGAATCCAAGAAGGCAGAAAACAAAAGGTCCGGAAAAAAACGGTCAAGATAAGTGCCGCATTTACCACCGCTGCTGCCTCCATGGTACTCGTATCGGGCTTCCTGTTCTCACCTGTGAACAATGCACTGGCCAAACTGCCTGTACTGGGTGCCATTTATGAAAAAGTCGGTTCGGATGTCGGAAAAGAACTCTATTTCAGCGATAAAGTGACGGAAGTTAATCAGGCCGCCACTTCCAACGGCGTCGATGTGACAATCACAAGCACATATTATGACGGGAACGTCATCGGAGTCACCTTCAAGGCGAAGGGTGATGACCTTTCCATCGAACATATGGACGAAGGGAATCGTCCGGTGAGCGGCTACAGCTATCATCTCTTCGACGGTAAGGATCAGAATCAATGGGGATCGGGAAGTTCGGGTCTTAAAAAAGACGGGGATGAGTTCATAGGCTCGATCGAATTTTACCGGGATGGGAAAGAACCGCCGGAAAACTTCACGCTTCCGTTAACGTTCACCCATATGGCAGATGTGAACGGTACCTGGACCTTTGATGTACCGGTCAAGAGGATTCCATCTGAAAAGATCAAAACAGATGTAAGGACAGAATCGCCCAATGGGGAATTTGAGCTGCAAGTAACATCTGTCACTAAAGGAAAAGCTACGACTACGCTGGAGTATACCTATTCGGTGGAGTCCGAGAAGGATACGTTAAATCTGATTGTGTTTGATGACTTAGGGAACCGGTTATCAAAGTCCAGTGCAGAGACACTAAATATCAAAGAAATTGACGGTTATTATCAAAAGACTGTCAGGGAGCTGTTCACGAGTAAACTCAGTGATAAAGCACAGTCGCTGAAAGTCCAGGCTGATATGGAGCGAGTAGATGAAGACGGCATCAACTCACTGAAGGATTCACCTCCATTCCAGGTGAAGAGCCCTCGTTTTGGTTATCAGGTCACGGTACAAGATATCCAAAACGCAAAAGGGAAGGTGACAGTCGATTTCACCATTGATCATATCAAAGAGAAACAATTCCAATATGACATATTAAAGAGCTTTGCTCAATTCGTTCAGGTGATCCCATCAAAAGATATTAAAAGAAATGCGAAGGATGAACTGGATTATAATGAGATGCTGAATCATATGATCAGAAGTGCTAAAACGAAAACAGTGGATAAGGATACTCTCCGTTATCAATCCACGTTTACATTGCCTCAGGATGCCAACCTTGAGGACTACTCACTGATTGTCCCATTCGAGACATTGAGCAGAAATGATAAGCCGGTCAAAATGAAACCGTTCGAAATCAATCTGAAATAAAATGATCCACGAAATCCCCGGGCTACTTCCGGGGGTTTTGCCTATTTCTCTTTCAAAAACCAATTGACAACTATTTTAAGAGAGTGGTATAGTAATTCAAACAAAATAATACGTCACTCTCTGATAATAGAGGCGCGAGTATGATGAGTATCTTCTTTGAGAATAATGGATTCCGGGATAAGAAGGGAAAGGCAGATCGCCGAAGCAGAAAATAGCCAATTCTATTTTTTGTTGGGCCAGCATTGAAGAAATGTTGGACTGTCACAATGAAAAAGTTGTGGAGAACTATTGAAGAGATGTTAATACATAGTCTTCATTATGTTTCCAAAACTTTTGATGATAAACCGTATGAGCATCGCTTCATACGGTTTTTTTGTGTTTTTTTAGAGAGAGTCAAAAGGAGTAAAGGATATGAGTACAGTTGATGTGAATGTTCGTGGAGATCTTGAAATCGGAGGAATGAGCACGGGTGAGTTGGTGGAGACCTATGGCACGCCTTTAATGGTTTACGATGAAGGAATGATTCGTGAAAATGCCCGACTTTTCCGTAATGCCTTCAACGAAAGCGGATTGCAGTTCCAGGTGGCATATGCGAGTAAAGCGTTCCTATGTAAAGAGATGGTGCGCCTGGCAGAGCAGGAGGAGTTATCACTGGATGTTGTATCCGGCGGGGAATTGTATACGGCCCTTGAGGCAGGTTTTCCAGCGGAGCGTATTCATTTTCATGGGAACAACAAGTCAGAAGAGGAGCTACTCATGGCACTTGAGGCTAAAATCGGCTGCTTTGTTGTCGATAGTTTCCTAGAGCTTGAACTGCTGCATGATCTGGCCAAGGAGCGTGAGCAGCAGGTTCAGATCCTGATCAGGGTCACGCCAGGTGTGGAAGCCCACACCCATGAGTACATCACGACGGGACAGGAGGATTCGAAATTCGGATTCAGCATTTCCAACGGACAGGCGAATACGGCGATTCAGTTAGCTCTCCACAAGCCGTACTTCTCATTACTCGGTCTGCATTCACATATTGGATCTCAGATTTTCGAACGGGAAGGGTTTGATCAGGCGATTCAAGTACTGGCAGATTTCCTGCAGCGGATCCGGATCGAATTTGATGTGACTATACCGGTGCTGAATATCGGCGGAGGATTCGGTGTCCGGTACACGGAAGAAGACCAGCCCCTGCCGATTCCAACGTATGTGAAGGGCATTACCGATAGTGTGAAGACCTATTTCACCAAGAATGAATATCCGCTCCCTGAAGTATGGGTGGAGCCGGGACGAAGCATGGTGGCTGAAGCTGGGACGACCTTGTATAAAGTGGGGTCGAAGAAAATCATTCCCGATGTGCGCACGTACGTCGCGATCGACGGGGGGATGACGGACAATATTCGCCCGGCCCTCTATCAGGCGAAATACCATGCGGTGCTTGCCAATCGTCCCCATGAGGAATGCACGGAGCTTGTGAGTATTGCCGGGAAATGCTGCGAATCCGGTGACATGCTGATCTGGGACCTGATGCTGCCACCGACGAATTACGGTGATATTCTGGCCGTGTTCAGTACAGGAGCCTACGGGTATTCCATGGCGAGTAATTATAATCGGATTCCAAGACCGGCTGTTGTGTTTGTAAAGGATGGGGAATCACGGGTCGTGATCGAGCGTGAATCGTATGCTGATTTAGTTCGGAATGACCGGTAAAGAATAATCCACCTTACAATCATAATGAAGAGGAGAACATAGAATGAAAAACATATTTAAAACGTACGGATTAGCCATCACACTACTCGCATCCATTATCATAGGATCCATTATCGGACTGACCATGGGAGAGAAAGCAGAAATGTTAAAACCCTTGGGAGATATCTTCCTGAATCTCCTCTTTACGATCGTGGTACCCCTGGTTTTCTTTTCGATCTCATCGGCGATCGCCAATTTGGAATCGAAAGGTCAATTTAAGAAAATCATGCGCAGTATGCTGGTGATATTCCTGATCACCACGATCATCTCGTCTGTGTTGATGATTGTGGGAGTGAAGGTTTTTTCCCCGACGGAAGGTATTACCATCAGTCTGGACTAGTCAGTTGAAACAGAAGACATCCAATTGGGGGACCAAATCGTCCAAACCTTTACTGTGGATAATTTCATTGAATTATTTACACGGGAGCATATGCTGCCCCTTATCTTGTTTTCAGTGGCACTCGGATTTGCCACGAATCGACTGGGGGAAAAAGCAGAGCCATTGAAAAAAATCCTACAGGCAGGGGCCGATGTGAGCATGAAGTTGGTATCGTATATCATGTATTATGCCCCAATCGGTCTGGCTGCCTATTTTGCTACATTAGTAGGAACGTTCGGGGCAAGCTTACTATCTTCTTATTTGCGTTCTTTCCTATTGTATTTAGTGATAGCGGTGATTTACTTTGTAGTGGTTTTCTCCTTCTATGCCTTTGTGGCAGGAGGGAAAAGAGGGGTGAGAGGCTTTTGGAAGCATAACCTTTTACCTGCGGCAACCGCAATCGGAACACAAAGCTCAGTGGCAACCATTCCTGCCAATCTGGATGCAACGAAAAAGATGGGGGTATCCAATGCCGTTCGAGAAACGGTCATTCCTATTGGAGCGTCGATTCATAAAGACGGCTCGGCCATGGGGGCCATCTTGAAAATCGTCTTTGCATTTGGCGTTCTGGGCATTCCTTTTGAAGGGCTTGATACGTACCTTATAGCGGTATTGGTCGCGATTATCACCGCAATCGTCATGGGGGGGATCCCTGGAGGAGGACTGATTGGTGAAATGTTCATCATCGCCGCCTACGGGCTGACGCCGGAAGTGCTTCCGTTATTAGCGGTGATCTCAACTATAATCGATATTCCGGCTACGTTACTGAACGCAACAGGAGACAACGCAGTAGCCGTGCTGGTCGAACGATTTACTAAGAAAAAAACCATTGCCGGCAGGAAAGACATAGAATCGGTAGCGTAGATAGGACAAGGGGACAGGTAAACTGATAACTAGTCATTCATCATTCAAGTGACCTCTACGCATTCATTTTTCAACTAGCTATTTCACACGAGTTGGGACATAATGATGGATCTAATATCCCGTTCGGAAAGTCTCTATTAATGCAAAATAGGAGCAGGTTGAACCCTTTGTGGTTCCGCCTGCTCTTTTTCTATTTATCCTTTTTTTCACAGAGCTGCATGAAAAGATGATGAACTTCACTCGGCGACATCATGCCCCGAGTGATTAATATTAAGATGTTCGACTTTATGAACGAGTAAAGCCTCATGTATTGCTGATTCTATTTATCCTCCCTTGATCTCTTCTATTATATATTTTTAGGGGACTTAAGACGGATGGAGAGATGCTGATGCGTTTGTACTAATGAAGGACCTTTCATTTCTCTCACAGAATGTGTTCTTTGTTCCGTCCTCTCAATTTACTCGATTTCACCACTTTCTATTTAGATTTAATGCTCAAAAAAATGTGTCAATATTCACAAAAAAGTTGAATGTAATCCACCATTCTCTTTGTGGCTAGTTCCCTACTCCCGAAAAATAACCCCAATTGAGAAAGGGACGGACTTAGACTTACAATTCAATTAACCACATAGCGTCTACACGACTTCAAGATACCTTACCTATCACATCCTCAGAACTTCAAAAAACGATCTTTATTTGGAGGTGATGATTGATTTGCATTCTAGTAGTCTTTCATTCTTTAAATCATTTTAGTAGGACTACATACCTTCTTCATTTTTTTCCCCAACAAGAGTCAACTTTTAAGAATCCATCAACATTTAATAGAATAGGAGAATGTTCATGAAAAAGCTTAACTTGAAACCACTTCTCGTTGGATCGATTGCCGCTACGATGATTTCAGGCACTATGTTTCAAGTGGATGCCCAAAGTGTCTCTTCCAAAGATGCTGATCCCACACAGTCAACAGTCGATGTGAATACGGCCATCAAGGGGGAGCACACCGTCACCCTTATCACAGGTGATGTGGTCAAGGTATCCACTCTGGAAAACGGCAAACAAATCATCAACGTGGAGGCTGCTGACAAGAATGGCGAAGGTGTCAGGGTCATGACCATCAAAGACGACACTTTCGTATTCCCGAACTCTGCCATGCCTTATATGGCTGCAGGTAAAATGGATGAAGACTTATTTAATATTACGAAATTGATTGAGTACGGGTATGATGATAAGAATCAAGCGTCTGTACCTGTCATCGTAGAATACAAGGAAACCAAGGCGAAGACTTTCTCAGCAGCTCCGGCGCCAAAAGGATCGAAGAAAGTGAGAGACTTGGAAAGCATTAATGGAGCGGCTCTTTCTGCCGAGAAAAAGCAGGCAGTAACATTCTGGAAAGACGTCACTGCTCAAAGTGAAAAGAAAGAAACGGAGAAAGCACCCTTATTTGAATACGGCGTTGATAAAATCTGGCTGGATGGCCGTGTAGAAGCAGCCCTTGATCAAAGTGTACCGCAAATCGAAGCCGATTCGGCTTGGGAACAAGGCTTTACAGGAGAGGGAGTCAAGGTTGCCGTACTTGATACTGGAATCGACTCGGAGCATCCGGATATAGCAGGTCAGATTGATGATGCTGTAAGCTTCGTACCTGGTGAAGAAGTGAAGGACGTCAATGGTCACGGAACCCATGTTGCCTCTACCGTTCTTGGAACAGGCGCAGGCGATGGAAAACATAAAGGTGTTGCTCCCGATGCCCGATTACTAGTTGGAAAGGTATTGAGTGATCAAGGATACGGGCAGGATTCCTGGATCATCGACGGAATGGAGTGGGCCTCAGAAAATGCCAAAATCGTCAATATGAGTCTTGGAAGCGATATGCCAAGTGATGGGACAGACCCAATGGCAGAAGCGGTGAATCGATTGACAAATGAAAATGGAACCTTATTCGTCATTGCTGCCGGCAACAGAGGCGGGGAAGGTACAATCGGATCGCCTGGTGCAGCTGATGCAGCCTTGACGGTTGGAGCAGTGGATAAAGAGGATGAACTGGCGTATTTCTCTTCCAAAGGTCCACGCTATGGGGACATGGGACTCAAACCGGATCTTTCAGCTCCTGGTGTGGGAATCGTCGCGGCTCGTTCTCAATATTCCAGTGGAACTGGAGATTATAAAAGTTTAAATGGTACATCAATGGCGACTCCTCATGTGGCGGGTGCAGCTGCCATTTTAGCTGAAAAGCACCCTGATTGGGACGGCACTACATTAAAACAGGCTCTGATGAATACGACAAAGAAGCTTGATGGTTACCAGCCTTATCATGTCGGTACAGGCCGGGTGGACATAGCAGCTGCCCTGGATACACAGGTAAGAGCAACAGGCTCGGTCTCATTCGGATTCTTTAAATGGCCTCATGATCAAGCAGCTCCAGTAGAAAAGGTAGTGACCTATACAAATGATAGTGAGGAAGAAATCACTCTTGAACTTGAATCAGCCTTTACAAATGCGGAGGGAGAAGAGGCACCAAACGGCATGCTCACAATCTCTGATCAAACCGTTACGGTTCCTGCAGGAGGAACGGTGGACGTGAATGTAACACTCGATTCAACGCTTGGTGAAACTGGATCCCGATACCAAGGGTTCCTGACAGCCAAAAAAGACGGAACAGAACTCGTACGCACAGCGATGGCGATGGTCAAGGAAGAAGAGCGTTATCCACTCACCTTGAACGCAACCGATCGTGACGGTTCGAAAGGACAAGCTTATGTCGTACTGTTCAGTGAAAAAATGGAGCCTGAAGTAGTGGGCGTAGATGGAACCCTCGAGCTTCGACTGCCACCTGGCACTTATTCCGCTATGTCTCTCATGGATGTCGACATGGATACGGATCACGCAGGAGTAGCCCTTGTCGGAAATCCGGAAGTGAAGCTTGACGGACCTAAAACAGTCGAGTTGGATGCACGAAAAGCGAAGGAAATCAAAGTAGAGGTACCGAAGAAAACAGAAGCGAATTACCAACGTATGGAGTACCATCAAACCATCGGTGATATGCCAATGACAAGTTTATACTTAATGCCGGTGTGGATCGATAAACTATATGCCGTACCGACCAAGGAAGTGCAAAGTGGATACTTCGAGCAGCTGACACGCTGGCGCCTGACCAAGCCACTATTGACGATCAATTTTAACGGAAAAGAATTGGATGATATCCCGTTGGCAGGAAGTACATTATTGGATGGAAAGTACAATCTGACTACGGTGTATGCCGGAAAAGGAAGCGCTGCTGACTTTGATCGATTAAAGGCAAAAGGAAAGGCAGTCGTAGTGGACCGGAATGCAGAAGTGAGCGTTTCACAGCAAGCAACAAATGCCGCGGCTGCAGGAGCGAAGCTGGTTATCGTTGTGAATAATGAAGATAAAGAATTCAGCGTTTATGCAGGAACTCCTGAATACACAGACAATCCATTAGCTGTTGCTGCTATCAGCAAAAAAGAAGGGGATAAGCTTGTAAAGGCGGTCCGTTCAGGGAATATTAAGCTTAAGGTGGAAGGGAACACTGATTCTCCATACGTGTATGACCTGATGGATGTCCATGAAGGATCCATCCCGAAGGACTTGACTTATGCACCAAAAGGCAAGGATTTAGCGAAAATAGATACGCGCTACAATTCACATCTTGAAACGGATGGAGGGGAATTCCGCTTTGACCTCCGTCCACATACAAGAGGAGCGGTAGGTTTCCTTCAAAAGGTTTCACTCCCTAGTGCCCGTACAGAATATGTTTCCGCAACAGAAGACACAGGATGGTATCATCAGGCCAACGTACTGGATGAGGGGTGGCAGGTCCGTCAACCGCTGAAGTCGTATGATGGAGGGGAGAAAATGACAGAGAACTGGTTCTCACCTGTAGTCCGTCCAAGTCTCGGAGATGGTTACTGGCCGCCGAGAAGACAGGGTGATTCCCTCCAAATCAATGTCCCTGCATGGGCTGATGCCGGAACAGGGAACACAGGCGGGACAGAATGGGATGTATCTTTCCAAAACCAGACCTCTCAGTTATACAAAGGGGATACGTTACTGAAAGAAGGAAAGGGACAGGCGTTGAATGTTTGGGACGTCTTACCACAAGAACGTACCCAATACCGATTCATCACAGATGCCAAACGTGATGAAAACCGCTGGAATACATCCACCCGCACACATACGGAATGGACCTTCTGGACGGAAAAAACAGAGAACTGGATGGAAGACCTCCCGTTCCTGACCCTTGATTACCAAGTGGATACAGATGTCAAAGGGGATGCCTTATCCAATCGTCCGACAAGTCTTGAGCTAACTGTAGGTAAAGTGAAAGAGGCTGTAGGCTACGGAAATGTAGAAGGTGCAACCCTGGAGGTATCGTTCAATGAAGGGAAGACCTGGAAGAAAGTAAAACTTAACCAAGAGGGGGATACGTTCAGCGTAACCATTCAAAACCCCAAAAACGCAACATCTGTTTCATTGAAGGCAAGTGCTTGGGATGATGAAGGAAATAAGATCACTCAGGAAATCATCAAGGCGTATGGATTAAGGTAGTTTTAGTAAAGAAGATGCCTATTTTTAGGGGCATCTTCTTTTACTTTAGTAAGACGGAAACATCTTTTAGAATGTTATTTTAGCAGAGGTGCAGAATGACAGATAGAGAAATAAGAAAGGGGACTACCTGAAATAAAGGAAGTCCCCATAAAGATTATTAAAATGTACATTATGGTTTCAATCACCTAAAAATCAGTTGACTGTCGGGAAACCAAATCCTGAAGCATAGTCATCACCTGTTGCAGCACCGGAGCCGCCCAAAATATCATTGCTCTTAGCACGATTTTGGATTTCGGCACGAAGCTGGGGTGCAGATAGGCTAGGGTTTGCGGCCCAAATTTTTGCAGCTAACCCTGAGACATGTGGGGTAGCCATGGAAGTTCCACTGATTGTATGGTATGTTCCATCAAACCATGTAGATTCGATTGCTCGCCCTGGAGCAGAAACCTCTATATCACGCACCCCGATGACATAGTCCCCATCCGTATTTGGGTTTCCACGAGAAGAAAAGTCAGCTACACGATACGTTCCATTTTCCTGAACATCTTCAAGTGCAGCTACTGCTACAGCATTTACCAGGGCTCCAGGATAACCTATGGTGTTTGCACTTGGACCTGAGTTACCTGCTGCCGCTACGACTAATACGCCTTTGTTATAAGCGTAATTAACTGCATCCGTTATAAGTGGGCTTTCGGAACTGGAGCCCAGTGACATGGAAATTACCGTTTTTACGTTTAAGCGATCTGCTTCGTCTGCGGCATAACGAATCGCTGCTGCGATGTCATCCGAATAGCCTGAACCACGATCATTCAATACCTTATATGCCCAAAGCTTTGCATCAGGAGCTACACCGTAAATCCCATCGCCGGCTCCGCCATCAGCAAGGACCGTTCCGGCTACGTGAGTACCATGCCCGTTTTTATCTTCACAAAAGTTTGTAACAAGATTGGATTTTCTCTGTGAGAAGTCATTACATTGTTCAACGTTATTCGTAAGGTCAGAGTGATTTGTATTGGCACCGGTATCAAGTACGGCAACTTTAATTCCACTGCCTCCGGATGTTGTATTAATTGTCGGGTCCTCATACATAGCTTCAATTCCCCATGGTGTTTGGTCGATCGGTGCAGCAGTTGCTGTTCCGCCAGGCTTGGCAGCCAGTGAAACTTCCTCCACAAGCTTTACTGACAGGTTTTTATTCTTTTGAAGTGCATTGAACTGTGCTTCAGTCACTTCAGTGGAGAAACCACTTTGGTCGAAACTCCAGCGAACGCCGTAATTCTGCTTAGCATTATTTACTGCTTTTTCATTTGTTGAAGAAATGAGTACACGAACCTTTTCAGAGTTTTCAACCGCATCAACCGGACTTGTGTAGGCCGGTGCAACCAATAAAGCACTTAAGACGACGCTCCCTAAAATCTTTCCTACTTTCATTTCCAACATCCTCTCCTTTTATTTGTTACAATATTTACCCCACTTAAACGAATTGCGAAGAACGCGCTCCTCCCCACTAAAACGTTATTACAAGAATCATAGTGATGGGCGACTAAACCAATATGTAATGAATCTTGCAGATTAATCGTAACAAAATCTTATTATTAACTGAATAAGTCGAATTTTCTGTAAAAGTAAAATATTAGGATGCTGAAAAAATGAATGTTGAATTAATGCGTTATTTATGAAAATTTTCATTATAACCAGAAGGAATTGGTGTTTCTTTATAGGGATTAAGTCATGTGTTTTTTCAACCCATTATTGAAACTTTTTTAAGAATGGTTGTTTAGAAGTGGAATCGACAAATTCATGGAGTGTTTTTATCCCATTTGATTATGGAGGAAGGAGGAGAAGGGTTATTATCATCACTTGATCTGATGCGGAAAGTATTGAAAATTAACCGGCACTCTATTGTTCGGAATGCCTGAAGGATAATAAAAAAATCAAAAAATGCCTGACCCCAGAGATGGTCAGGCACTTGTTAATTGATTCCCTGCAAAGTTAAGGCAGCCTTCACATACTTCTTCGTGGCAGCCTGGTAAAAAGCCGACTGTACAGTAAACACAGAAACGATCAACACATTCAGGACAATGTTGAGGTTCTCTTCTTTAACCCCTTCAAATGAAGGGAACAGCCGCTTACATTCTTCCTTAATAAATTGATCGATCAACTCATTGACTGAACCAGTAGCGGAACCTTTCATTGTTGGCAACGAACGATGATGAATTTTATCAAAGACGGAAGAGTAGGCAGCGTATAAATCGGTGGGGTTTACAATGTCATCTGTACGGTCTTCTATGTTGTTGAACACAAGGGTTAAAACCTTTCGAATGGATTCAAAATCTAGCGTTGCTTTTAGATCTTCAACGATGAATAGCATGGCAGCTTGTTCGATGGTATATTTCTTTCCGAATTGCGGAGATCCAATCAGCTCTTTCACATCACGCTTCACCCAGTTTTGGACGGTACTTTGGGGGAAGTTGGTGAATTCGATTTGATTTCCAAGAGAGACGATTTCATTTAGAGAGAAGCCGATTTCACGTTTAGTCGGTTTGATGATTTTTTGAACGATAGGAGGCATATCGCTTGAGATGAAGGACTCGACTGATTTTTCATCATTATGACTAATGTTCCACGCATCTTGTAGTACCATGAGCGGGGTACGGTAGGTTGTCCCGTTTAGGGATAATAGCAAGTCGGCCATATTTTTACGTGTCAGGTTAAACGTTTTCATCATGAACACCCTGTCTTTTTCCAATTATCTTCTTTAATACTACTGGTTCCCTTGGGTCTCGTCAATTCACCTGGTGAGAGAGAATTATTCTTGTATTTTACCTAAAAAAAATATATAATGATTTCAGATACAGGTTCAAATGAACTTGAAATGAGAGTGAGGAGACAAGATGGGGAAGCGAATATTTTATTTCCTTTTAACGAACGTTCTAGTACTACTGACGATTAGTATTATTTTTTCACTAACTGGAGCAGGTAACTACATTAATGCTTCAGGCGGAATTGATTTCGGAGCGTTACTGGTTTTTAGTGCGATTATTGGTTTTTCCGGGTCGTTCATTTCACTGGCCATGTCTCGTTGGATGGCAAAGAAAATGATGGGCGTCCGTGTATTAGATCCGAATGGAGCATTGTCTTCTGAGGAACAGATTGTTGTTGAAAAAGTCCACCGTTTATCAAGAGCGGCTGGTTTAGTGCATATGCCAGAGGTAGGAATTTACAACTCTCCTGAAGTAAATGCCTTTGCGACGGGTCCTTCGAAGAAACGCTCATTGGTTGCCGTTTCGACTGGATTGCTTCGCGAAATGGATGATGATGCAGTTGAAGGCGTCATCGCTCATGAGGTGGCCCACGTGGCCAACGGAGATATGGTGACCATGACGTTGCTTCAAGGTGTGGTCAACACCTTTGTCGTTTTTCTGGCAAGAATCGCTGCATGGATTGCGTCACGATTTGTAAGAGAAGAAATGGCACCAATCGTTCATTTTGTTGCTGTGATTCTATTCCAAATCGTATTCTCGATCTTGGGAAGTTTAGTTGTCTTCGCTTATTCCCGTCACCGTGAGTATCACGCTGACCGTGGAGGAGCTGACCTTGCCGGTAAGGATAAAATGGTCCACGCTCTGCAAATGTTAAAAGCATACTCAAGTCGTATGAAGGGTGATGATGACACAGCCATCTCCACATTAAAAATCAACGGAAGACGAAAATCAGCCATCTTCTCGACTCACCCTGATCTGGATGATCGGATCAGTCGATTGGAAGCGAAATAATAAATTTAAGAGGTGCCTGACTCCGTTTGGGGGTTGGGCACTTTTTTTATCCTTGTAAGGGACGGAGGGACAGGTCCCTTGTCCCCATATCCACAAACTACTGAACTCAAGGAAGTGAATTGCATTGCATGGGACAAGGTGCCTGTCCCCATGTCCCTGTTGCATTCATCCTGCTTTTTTAATAAAGTATAGAGTTAGAGAGCATTTTGAAGGAGGACTCAGGAATTGACGAATATCAAACCAGAAACAATGGTTGCTACTATAGAAGAGTTAGATCAAAAAGGGTCGGGACAGGCTGTTATTTGGCGGGAGAATGAGCTTGGAAATCCGAAGAAGTTAAGGCTTACGATTCCGCAGACGCTTCCGGGAGAGAAGGTTCGTGTAACGGTTGATCAGCCTGATCGCAGAAGAAGGAAGGCCATGCCGGATGAAGTCCTTGAAGCCCATCCTGAAAGAACGGAAGCTCCATGTCCGCATTTTGAGCGGTGTGGCGGATGTGTGTGGCAGCATTGGGAATACGAGGGTCAGTTAAAACAGAAGACGGATCATGTGAAACATGCTTTGGAAGTCCAAGGCTTTGACCCGAATTTAGTGAGAGACACCATGGGGATGGATAATCCTTGGCGTTACCGCAATAAGATGGAATTTACGTTTTCTCCTGAAGGTGCCCTTGGATTGCATGAGCAGGGGAATTTCAGAAAGATTATTTCGCTTGAAACCTGTTTGATTGCAAGTGTTGAAATGGTGGAAGCGACGATGGAAGTCGCTGATTGGGTGAAGGACCACGGATTAAAAGGATATGATAAAGATAAGCATGAAGGCTTACTGCGTCACTTAATGGTGAGACAATCCTTTGTAACGGGCGAGCTAATGCTTGCGCTTTTTGCCACAGAGGCACCCGGCGCTCATCAAACAGCGGTGGACGATCTTGTAAAGCGTGTCGGCGAGAAGTTCCCGCATGTGAAAAGCTTGCTATGGCTTGAGAACACAGCATGGGCAGACCGTACACAGGCGGAGGAAATCCATCTCCTGTCCGGTCGTGACTTTATTTATGATGAAATGGATGGATACCGTTTCCGTCTTTGGTTCGATACGTTCTTCCAGACGAATCCGACACAAGCTCAAAAGCTTGTTGACTTAGCGATCGAAATGGGACAGCCGAAGAAATCAGAAAAAATGATCGACCTTTTCTGTGGAGTGGGAACATTTTCTCTACCATTTGCCAGTAGGGTAGGAGAGCTTGCCGGCATTGAAATCGTTGAAAGTTCGATTGAATCTGCGAAACGTAATGCTGAAGATAATGGCATCTCGAACACGACATTCCTGGCGAAGGATGCTCGTAAAGGAATTGACCAAATGCTGGAGAGCTTTGGACATCCGGAATTATTAATGCTTGACCCGCCACGATCTGGTGCAGGCGGAAAAGTCATGAGACGAATCGGACGCGCCAAACCGGAACGCATCGTGTATGTTTCCTGTAACCCTGATACGTTCGCAACGGATATTAAGGAGCTTGAACCATTCGGATACACCCTGGATGCTGTGCAACCTGTTGACTTATTCCCTCAAACGGTGCACGTGGAATGTGTAGCAACACTGACACTGAATTCATGAGTACACGGAGAGATTCTTCTCGCATGAAAGGAAATACCTGACCCTGATTGGGGGCAGGTATTTTTTTGTTTATGATTAAGAGGGACGGACCTCTCCTCTGCCTCACAAGGCAAAATTCAATTGCAGAATAGAGGTCCGTCCCTCATTTCACTGGCCTGGATTTTTTCGGAATGTTCGTCAGGTTCCATTTAGCGGCATCACCGTTTGGGTCAGAGATGCTCACGATCGGGGCTACTTTGATCATCCCGGAGATGGGGTTTTCGTTGTACTCGAAATCGAAGTAGCCGATGTTCGGGGCGATGTCCTCCCCCCGGAGCCCATAGATTTCCTGAACCTTGGATTTTTGGATGGCGGGGTTAAAGATGACCTCCAGCTTGTAGCGCGATTCCGGATTGACCCGTTGCACCTTGATCTGGAAATTCCCGTCTTCGTCCACCACCCCGGTACTTTCCGTGACGTATTCCTCACTTTCTTCTCCCTGCCAGTTGATGACCCTTGCGTAGGATTCGAACTCACCATAATCCTTTAGCCCGGCAGACATGGTGCTATCCTCTGGAAGGTTGGATTGGCCTTCTACAATGAGTTCTTTTCCTTGAAGCAGGACCGTTCCGGTTATATCAACCCTGACTCCGGAAGGCGCATCCTGCTTTTGAGAAAGTTCGGTTGCCATTTCAACCCGGCATCCTGTCAGTAAAAACAGACTGACCGCCAGAATATACTTCAGCCTATTCCTCAATGGAATTCCTCCTTTGAGCGGTTTGTGAACGTAAAGGGATCTTCCAGTCGAGAAGAAGGTCCCCTCTTGTTGGAAGGAGTCTCGCCTTTCCCGACAGGAAGCGTATCCTCAAGAAGAACCTTTTTTAAAAACCTGCTTATCTCATTGATGCAAAAGATTGAAACGGCAAAAAAAGCAAGTGGTGTCAGCACCAGCCACGTATGCAGAAAGACCATTTGAATGTTGATACTCATCGTGGCCGCCCACTCATTTGTATAGGAAAAGTATTCCGGTATGTGCTCCATGATCCCGAACTCCTCCGTTTTCAGACCACCCAAACAGATATGGAGAACTCCAAGTTGAATGAGGAGGTACAGGGTCTGGGAGATTTGCTCGGAAAACATGACAAGGGCATGGCGGCTGAACTGGGGCCGTAAATGGCGCTTGATGATATAGAATCTGCTTGCTCCGATTTGTTTGGATACGGTAACGAAATCATTTTTTAGATACTCCTTCATTTCTTCCCCGATATACATCCCGAGTGAAGGAATCACGATGATCGCAATCACCACTATTTCAATGATCAGAAATTGAAACGAATACATCGCCCCTGACTCGAAGGCAAGCTGGAGTGGGGTGAGAAGAACAAAGGCAATGATTGCAAGTGGGATGAAGTTAAATGTATCCCCGATCCCTTTGATCATCTGTTTCGCCCAATCAGGAAGAAAAGCATACACAATACCGAACGTGAACCCGCCGACCATGCGGAGCAGTGCAATGACCATTGCCGATAACAGCGTATATTTCGCACCGGCAAGGAGCAAATAGAATAAATTCCGTCCGAGTTTATCACTGCCCAAAGGGGGCATTTCCTCCATTGTATATGGAGGATCCGCGATTATTCGTCCAGAATCATCCTTTAAATACGGCGGCCCAGGTTCGAGCAGTTCTGGATATATGGCCGGTATGATGAAGCTCGCTGAAAGCATGACAAAGAGAAAACCAACGGGCAGCCAGAACCGGAATGATTTAAGAATCCTCATGAACTGACCTCCTCTCCAGACAGCCATTTTTTCAGTAAAATAGCACCTAATGTAAACACAATGAAGAATGGTATATAAATCATCAGCATCCCGATGAAAAAGGCACTTGGCGTATTGATGGAAACATCGAGGAGCACATTCATAAATCCGTTGATATTAAAAAGTATCTCAATGATCAACAGGTTTGAAAGCATAAGCAGAAAAATCGGTTTGATGTGATAATAAAAGTGAATCCACACATTTCGGAATAGGTGAACCCATACTGTATAGGCTTTTGAGAAACCCTTCGAATAGGAATATTCGACATATGGTTTTTCCTCTTCTTCCCGAAGCTGGAATAAGAAATGCTTCGTTAAAAAAGCAATTGGCATGATCGCAAGACAAATGATCGGGAGCAGATAGATTTTTTCATCCCCAAGGGTGTAGATGTCAAACAGCAAAATATCCGTCTTTTTGAAAAACCAGACAATGAAAAGTTGGATAAATACGATAATCAGAACATCCGGGAGGGAATCCAGTGAATCCAGCAAACGGAAGCAGATCTGATAAATTTTCTTAGGCAGAAACATAAACAAGTAGCTAACAAGGGAAGACGTGACGGCAGCAAGAAAAAAGGCCAGGAGCAAGAGCGAGAACGAGTAACCGAACAGCTGAAAAAACAACGGATAAATCGGGTAGCTTTTGAAGTCCATTGGATCCCCGATTTTGATGATAATGGAGCCTGGTCGGAGCATTTCACGTCCCATCTCCTGCAAGGTTTGAAGATATTTCCCCAGCATGATGACCAATTCCGTATCATACGCAAGCAGAGAACCGGCACCGCTGAAAAGGAATAATCCGATGCATGTGAGCAAGAATTGAATGGGAAGACCGATGACATTGAACTTTCTCAGTAAAAACACCCCCAAAGTCTTTTAGAAGTATTATATCTTTGCATTACAA
Organism: Rossellomorea sp. y25; assembly: GCF_038049935.1. NCBI lineage: Bacteria > Bacillati > Bacillota > Bacilli > Caryophanales > Bacillaceae > Rossellomorea > Rossellomorea sp. y25. The sequence continues at coordinate 1,141,246 of NZ_CP145886.1, forward strand.
AAATTTCAAAATAATTTTAATTTTTACAATAATGTTAATTTGCTGGATGTTATTCTTGGTATAGGAATTCATGCCAATGAAAATCCTATCAGTAGTGATACATACGCAGGTGCCATATAGGACATTAGCCGAGAAGAACGTTATAATGATGGTGACATAAAAGGGAACTACACAAAAATCATAGACGGTCTATGGTTTTTTGTTTTATTTATGAAAAGAAGGAGATGACGATAATGGGAAATCAAGCAGGTTGGAATCTCGAGAACAGCTATACCACACTTCCAAGTTCTTTTTTTACTAGACAGGATCCGACTCCTGTTCAAGCTCCAAAGCTGATCGTACTGAATGAACGAGTGGCTGAGTCGCTGGGGCTGGACGCGGGGAAACTTGGAGAAGAGGTAGAGGTATTTGCCGGGAACCGAATTCCGGAAGGTGCCGAACCCCTTGCTCAAAGCTATGCCGGGCATCAGTTTGGCCATTTTACTATGCTGGGAGACGGTCGTGCAGTCCTGATCGGTGAACAGATCACCCCATCAGGTGAGCGTTTTGATATCCAGCTCAAAGGGGGAGGGAGAACCCCTTATTCCCGAGGTGGGGACGGTCGCGCGGGACTTGGACCGATGCTCAGGGAGCATATCATCAGTGAAGCCATGCACGGACTTGGGGTTCCGACTACCCGGAGCTTGGCGGTGGTGACTACGGGTGAACCGATTTATCGGGAAACGGAACAGCAGGGTGCGATCCTGATCCGCGTAGCGGCTAGTCATCTTCGTGTCGGTACTTTTCAGTTTGCTTCTAAATTTGGAACGGTAGATGATCTCCGCGCACTGGCTGATTATGCAGTTGAGCGTCATTACCCGGAAGGTATGAATGCACCGAACCGTTATCTTTACCTGTTAAAAGAAGTCATCAAGCGCCAGGCTGCACTTATTGCCAAGTGGCAAATGGCCGGGTTCATTCATGGTGTGATGAACACAGATAACATGACGATCAGCGGAGAGACCATTGATTATGGACCATGCGCTTTTATGGATACGTATGACCCGGCAACAGTATTCAGCTCCATTGATACCGGGGGACGTTATGCCTATGGCAATCAGCCTCAAATTGCCGGTTGGAACCTTGCCCGATTTGCCGAAAGTTTGTTGCCGATTCTTCATGATGAACAAGAAGAGTCGCTGAAACTTGCTCAAGATGCTGTGCTGGAATTCCCTAAGCTGTATGAAGCTCGCTGGCTCGACGGAATGAGAGGGAAACTCGGTATTTTCAACAAAGAAGAAGGGGACGAATCCCTTGCAAAAGATCTTCTGGGATTAATGAAAGAGAATCGTGCCGACTATACGAATACATTCCGTTCATTAACAAATGAGGAAGAAATCGATCTGTTTAAAAATACTGAATTTATTCAATGGAAAGAACGCTGGGAAGAAAGACTAAACAGGCAAAAAGAATCGAAAGAAGCAACTCATCAGTTAATGCGAAAAAGCAATCCGTCGGTGATTCCCCGGAATCATCGTGTGGAGGAAGCGTTGGAAGCTGCTGTGAAAAGCAATGATTACAGCGTAATGGAGCGTTTGCTTGAGGTCCTTAAGAATCCTTACCAGTACACGACAGAACAGTGCGAGTACACCAAACTCCCGGAACCATCTGTTCGTCCTTACCGAACGTATTGCGGTACATGAAGAATGAACCTGTAACAGGAAGCCCAAAAGGTTTCCTGTTTTTTTTGTGTGTAAGAGGACTTTCTCATTGATAAGTCGAAACTATTCAAAGATAGTTGAGGAGAAAATGGAGATAAAGGAGTTTTTCTATTGAACCAAGCATTGCTCGTGATTGATGCCCAGCAGGAATTAATTGAAGGAAATGAAGGGGAACAAGCTGTATTCCAAAAAGAGAGGCTGATTGAAACCATCAATCGGGTCATCCAAATGGCAGCCGAAGCGGGTGCTCATCCCGTCTTTATACGGGATAAGGATGTCGGAGGCGGGGAAGGTGACGGATTCCAGGTTCACAGGGACATCCATGTTCCGGACAACGCTGTTGTGTATGATAAATTAGCGACAAATTCGTTTTATGGTACGCCTTTATTAAGCTTTTTAAAAGACAATAAGGTTGAACATGTCGTCATCATGGGCTGCCAAACAGAATATTGTATCGACACCGCTGTTCGGTATGCAACGGTTAATGGATTGGATGTAACCCTGGTATCGGATGGTCACTCAACGAAGGATTCATCCGTGTTGAAGGCTGAACAAATCATCCAGCACCATAACAAGGCTTTGTATGGTCATTATAATGTAGATCATTTCTCCGACGTCAGACAATCCGATGAAGAGTTGTTTCAGCCGAAGCATGATTATTATCGGGAGAAATACGGAATGTAGAATAGAAGAGCTCATTTTGTCAGATCTGATGAGATGAGCTTTTTACTGTAACACAGTTATCTTTGTTCATGGGAGGCGAGGGGGTGCAGGGAACCTATCTCCCAACCTGACATACCGGACAAAAATACAACCGCCTCGAAGCTGCGACCGTCTTCTCAATTTCACTCCCACAAATAAAGCATGATGCTCCTTCCCGATTGAATACCCAATGTCGATATTTTGAGCGCTTCTCTCCTTGAGCTTTTAACTTATCAACAAGTTCAAGATCGTTTGTAATTCCCCCAGTCTTATAGGATTGCATCATTAAATGAATGATTGCCTCTGATGTTTTCATCAATTGATCTTTCGTACAGTCAATCGGACGGAGAGAAGGGTGGATGCCTGCTGCAAACATGATCTCAGATCTCAAATAATTCCCGATTCCTGCTACAAACCCTTGATCTAATAAAAAAATCGACCACTTTCTTTTGTAGAATCGTTTGTCTTTCATTCTTTGGAGCAACTCGTCCGCTGTTACTTCTTCACTCAAAATATCGGGTCCCACTTTTGCAACGAAAGGATGCTCAGGTACCTCTTCATCACGTAGGACTTCAATATCAGATGCACTGTAAAGAAGTGCCGACTTTTTCTCATTATGTAGAGCCAATCTGAGCTGGCGGTTTGTCTTCGGATAATTGTAAAGGTTCCTGATGTACCACTTTCCATAGAGTTGATTGTGTGAATAAATGGTGTAGCCATTGTCAAAGCGGATAAGCATGGCTTTTCCTTTCGTATCCACTCTGGTCACGATCGATCCTTTTAAAAGGTCTTCGTACTCTTCTAAATGAGGGAAGGCAAAGTACACATCTTGTACGTTTTTATTTTTAAGAGCGCGCTCTACTCCATCTGCAGCTCTTCTGATTTCCGGACCTTCTTGCATGGCAGTTTCTCCTTTTTTAGTATAGTTGTTCCCTTTTTTCTTTCCGAAGTAACATTCGGATAGGCTGGGCTGCTCATCTGTTTCATGTTCTTGACATTATTCCAATATATTGATAAAGTTTTAAAAAATCTACATATTTTCTTATCCAGAGAGGTGGAGGGACTGGCCCTTTGAAGCCTCAGCAACAGGTCTGTGAAGATACTGTGCTAATTCCAGCGGGTGATTCAAACCTGATAGATAGGAGCAATCTTTTATTTGTCGGTGACGCACTCGTTCAGGGTGCGTTTTTTGTTTGTCCACTTATTCCACAATATATTCAGGAGGAAGGGTGTTTTTTTATGGAACACGCAGGTCAGAGTTTTAAAAGGAAGATGAAGACACGGCATTTGGTGATGCTGTCTCTTGGAGGGGTGATCGGAACCGGGCTATTCTTGAGTTCGGGTTATACGATTCATCAGGCTGGACCGTTTGGGACGATCCTTGCTTATTTGATTGGGGCGCTGGTTGTTTATCTTGTGATGCTTTGCTTAGGCGAGCTTTCTGTCCATATGCCGGAGACGGGATCCTTTCATAGTTATGCTGCAAAGTTCATTGGTCCAGGCACCGGTTACACGGTGGGCTGGTTATATTGGCTGACATGGACAGTGGCATTGGGGTCGGAGTTTACGGCGGCTGGCTTGATGATGCAGCGCTGGTTTCCTTCGATTAGTGTATGGATATGGAGCGCGGTCTTTGCTGCGTTGATTTTTGGACTTAATGCATTGTCAGTGCGGTTTTTTGCTGAATCTGAATTTTGGTTTTCTTTAGTAAAAGTGATTTCGATTGTTGCGTTTATTGTGATCGGGGCAGGGGCGATTGTCGGGTTCATCCCTCTCGGTCAATCAGAGCCCGCTCCGTTTTTCTCGAATATCACAAGTTCAGGGTTGTTTCCGAATGGGGCATTTGCCATCTTGATGACCATGCTTGCCGTGAACTTTGCCTTTTCAGGAACAGAATTGATCGGGGTTGCGGCGGGAGAAACGGAGAATCCATCAAAATCGATTCCTAAAGCTATCCGCACCACGCTTGTGAGATTGATCATCTTTTATGTAGGGACGATTGTCGTATTATCTGCTTTATTGCCGAGCCAGTCAGCCGGTATATTGGAAAGTCCTTTCGTAGCGGTGCTAGGACGGATTGGAATCCCATATGCCGCCGATATCATGAATTTTGTTATTATAACGGCCATTTTATCAGCCGCAAACTCAGGTTTGTATGCTTCTTCCAGAATGCTATGGTCGCTGGCAGATAAGCAAACCATCTCACCGATCTTTGCCAAATTGACTGATAGGGGAGTCCCTCTCAATGCGATTGTATGCAGCATGCTGGGAGGGGGACTGGCCTTGCTTTCAAGCATCATTGCACCGGGAACGGTCTACATCGTATTGGTTTCGGTCTCAGGCCTTGCGGTAGTGATCGTGTGGATGAGCATTAGTGCTGCCCAATTTCTATTTCGAAGACAGTATATAAAGGAAGGAAACGATGTGAAAGATCTGGCTTATCGGACGCCGCTCTACCCACTCGTTCCCATTGCGTCATTTCTGCTTTGTCTAGCTTCTTGTATCGGCATTGCCTTTGATCCCACTCAGAGGATAGCCCTTTATTGCGGAATCCCGTTTATCGTCCTTTGCTATGGAAGCTATTATCTAACACAATACGTAAAGAAAAGAGGAAAAGGTTATGTCGAATCAACTGAAGCTAAATCCCATTGATAGTATTTTACAAAAACATTCCCCACTGATTTTAGATGGAGCATTAGCCACAGAGCTGGAATCCCATGGCTTTGATTTAAACGATTCCCTTTGGTCTGCCCGTATACTTCTTGAAAAACCGGAAGCGATTGAGAAGGTTCATGCTGATTATTTCCGTGCAGGAGCCGATTGTGCGATTACAGCCAGCTACCAGGCAACGGTGGATGGTTTTAAAAAGCGAGGAATAGAGAAACCTGAAGCGCTGGAATTAATCAAGAGAACGGTTACTCTTGCCAAACAGGCCCGGGATGAATTCTGGAAGGAAGAGAAGGGCAATGCGAATCGGCCGAAACCAATCGTTGCAGGTTCTGTAGGACCTTACGGGGCATACCTTGCTGACGGCTCTGAATACGTTGGGAACTATGGAGTAAGTGATCAACATTTAGCAGATTTCCATTTTCCAAGAATCCAGGCATTAGTGGAGGCGGGTGCTGATTTGTTGGCATTCGAAACCATCCCGTCCTTGCAGGAAGCAAAGGTACTGGCTTCACTTCTGAAAGAATTTCCAGATACCTGCGCCTGGCTGTCTTTTTCATTAAAGGATGGAGAGACGATAAGTGATGGAACGGGGATTGAAGAGTGCGCGTGTGTGTTCAATGACGATGAACAAATCGCTGCAATTGGTGTGAATTGTGCACCAATTCCTGCGGCCAAGAAGGCGATAAGCGTATTAAGCAGAAACACTGACAAACCACTCATCGTGTACCCGAACTCAGGTGAGTCTTACAATGCTGAGACCAAAACGTGGCATGGGGAGGAAGGGTGCTCGGCGTTTGATGAGCAATCAGTAGTTTGGTACGAGGCAGGTGCCCGTATCATTGGTGGTTGCTGCCGGACGGATCCGGGTCAAATTGAGGCGTTGGCGAAGAGATGGAGGTAGGCAGTAACACTTAAAATACAAAAAGCCCAAGTAATACATCCACTTGGGCTTTTACATTATCTTCGCTACATTATTTAATAGAGAACGTCTCTTTTATCAGCAGGTCCTCAGGTGATTTCCCGATTTGATCTTGATGGAAGTAATCTCTGATGACTCCATCTTTTAAATAATTGACGATTGAGACCATTGTCATACCTTGATCTAAGGCGAGGTAGGCTTGTGTCACTTCACCTGTTTCCACATTGACTGAATCAAGGAAGCCGTATTTCCCGTACATATCGAAACGTTTCAACGCTTGGATGTTTTTGAACGCTTCCATCGGTGCGTATTCAAGTGCAAGGAAAGTGGCGTGTGGAGTGACAGTGCCATCTGACTTATAGCCGTCCATGCCTAATGGAGTAGCGGCAAATTCTGAATAGTTATCCGGTGTGGCTGCTGGTGACATGCCCCAGGCTGCATACCCTTGCTCTTTAGCATATTGAATCTGGATGTCTACATGACGCTTATTGTTCAAGCCAAGTGCGTTCTTCCCGAGTTCTTTCTCCTTCAGTACAAGCTGTGGCATCAATGCTTCAAACATGCTTCCTCCCCAGCTTGGTACATATTTAGTGCCCTTGTAGCTGTAATGTCCTTCGAAGACATCTACGCCGTCATATGTTTCTGTATATCCTTCAGGAATTTGAGCCTGCCAATCCCAGCTTTCAGGCATGGTGCGGAACATTCTCCACCAATGTTCTTCCGGTACGTCCTCTTTCCCGATGGCGATGTAGCTTGCTACGCGTGGTTCAGTATAGAAGGCACCATAATGATGAGAAGTATAGCTCTCGGTTGCTACATCATATCCGCCCCGCATTTGTCCTACTTCCGGTGTGTAAAGAGTGGAATAATCCATGTCCTCTACTAATGCGTGGGTCTCTTCATAGAGTTCCGGATACGCTTGTCCCACTACAACGAGTCCTGCAGATAGCCATCCATTATCAACAGTTGAAATGAATTGCCCCCAATCTGTCATGAGCGTTGCATCTTCTGTATAGTACCAGTTGTAAAATAATCCGTTCCATTTTTCCATAGCTTTTAATGAATTCAACGTCTTTTCGATGTTTGTCACGGCATCTTCACGTGAGATCAGGCCGACTTCCTCAGCTGAAATCGTACTCATCATATACATGGCGATGTTCGTTGGTGACGTGAATTTCTGGGCATTGATCTCCCCATTATCCATTCGTACGGCATCATAAGTGAGCCCGGTTTTCTTATCTGTAAAATCCTCGAAGTATCGATAGGTATTTTTTGAAATCGCTTTCAATTGTTTGGACAAAGCGATCTCTTTTCCTTTGGTTGTGTGCTCTGCAGAAGCCGCAGCAGGGGTTGTGGCGCTGACGATTAGCAATAAAGCTAACAGCAAAGAAAAATATTTCTTCAAATTTGACACTTCCTTTCAATTTGGTGAAACGTTTCGATTAAAGTATACAAGAGTGATCAAGAGACGTATATCACTCAATAGTAACAATTATCTGAAAATAAGAAGTAGGTATATTACATCTCTTGTGAGTCTTTTATACTAGTGGAATCGGCAAGTAAACTCTATAGCCAGATCCGTCTCTCAATGCATAGAGTGCTAACATATTGAAACGCTACTATCTTTTTCTTTCTGGATAAAGTGTTATTGGTTTTTATTAAAGAGGGACGTGGGGACAGGTTCCTTGTCCCGACACCCTTTTCATGAATGGGACAAGGAACCTGTCCCTAGTCCCATGCCCTACTCAATCATCCCGACAATCCTCTCACAAATTTCATGGGTTACGAGTGAATCCTCAATCGATGGGTCAGGCGTTGTACCATTTTGCACACAAGCTATGAAATGATCCACTAAATCATAAAACCCACGCTTATACAAAGTAGGCTCCCAATCACCAAATGAAGAAGAGCTGACTTCTTTATTATGATAGTGAGTCGTTTCCACGAGACTGTCGACGACATATTTATGATGTCCTGCAGAGTACTCGATGATTTCTTCCGTCACACCGCCATCACGGTTCATGATGCCCACAGCGGTACAGCCGTCACCGATCAACTGGATGACTAAATGATGAAGCTTGTCTTCTTTTTTTAGATGCTGAACCCTTACATCCTGAACCTCTGTATCCATTAAGAATCGCAGAGTATCTACAACATGGATGAAATCTTCTACGACGAACCTTCTGGCGTAATCAGGTAAAGCGTATCTGTTTTTTTGCATAAGAAGGAAGCTCGGTTTTCCGTGTTCTTTAAGCTCTTTCACTTTTGGTATGAAACGCCTGTTGAAACCAACCATAGCGATTTTGCCACTCTCTTTTGCAAGCTGGACGATTCTTTCGGTTTCGTGAAAGTTCAAGGAAATCGGCTTATCTATGTAAACGTTGATGCCATTCTCGAGTAGTTTTTCCGTTATTTCAAAGTGTGCTTCGGTAGCCGTACTCACAAATGCTGCGTCTATATTGGTTGCTATCAGTTCTTCTACAGTCTGTACCTTTTCCTGGATCCGATATTTGTTTGCCAGAGCATTCAGGGTTTCAGCATTCCTCGTGCAAAGCACCAGCTCGACTCCTTCTTTTTCAGAGAGAACTGGCAGGTAGGCTTTCTTGGCGATATCTCCTAATCCGATAAGTCCGATTTTCATGATTTTCACCCCGTTGTTTATTTTGTAGCTTCCTTTCATTATATTAATCTTGATTGATATATCAAATGTAAGGCTTTTCTGCATGAAGATCCCTTTTAATCGTGACTAATGTGCATCTACTGAAACACGAACAATTAACATATTGATAAAAATAATATTCGTATTTCGGTTGAATAATTAATTTGGGTCTGGTATAGTAGCACAGTACTGATTTTACATATCGTTACTCGTATATCCTCGGTAATATGGTCTGAGTGTTTCTACCTGGTTCCCATTATAAGAACTAGACTACGAGTTGAAGTATTCGGTTTTACGCCTTTTTTGACGTAGCCACTTTGTGATGCACATCCCTGTTCACCACCTATACTTTGACTTCGAAGGTCTGGAAAGTAGAAACCACTCTACATGTTCTGGATCTTTTTCTTTTGGTCAAAACAACGAGATATCAACATCAGGAAAAAACGAAAAAGGAGAGATTTAATGAAAAAGAAACTGGCTTTATTCGCATCATTATCCTTACTCGCATTGTCCTTATTTACTGGATGCAGTTCCACTTCACAGACTGCAGCTAAGGAAGAAAAGGCAGAGAGGCCCATTATGATTCAAGGTCCAATGCCGATTGAAGCTGAAAAGTTTGCAGGGAAATTAGAAAATGTGAAAGAAGAAAAATCGGGATCATTTGTTTTTTATATAGGAACGCTTGATGATTATCCTGTCATCGTTGCCAAAACCGGTAAAGGGATGGAAAACACGGCAGCAGCTACTGCGGTAGCCATTGAGAAATACGATCCAATCGCCATCATCAACCAAGGAACATCAGGTGGACATGACCCTGAACTACATGTATTTGATATCGTATTAGGAGAAAGAACCGTGAACCTGGGTTCATTGAAAACTGCTGACAAAGCTGATAACGAAGGAATTGATCCAACCGTCTGGAAGCCGATGGACTTAATGGCTTCTGAAGGCAGTGCAGGTGAAGACCCAAATGCTGAAAAGATCCGTTATTACGATGGAGACAAGGACTTACTTGAAGCTGCCAAAGCAGTGAAGGATACATACACTGATGGTAAGATCGTCGAGGGCACAATCGGATCTGCCGACGTGTGGAATAATGAAGTGGACCGCATCCAATGGTTCCATGAGAAATACGGTACTTCTGTAGAGGAGATGGAAGGTGCCGCAGCAGCACAGATTGCCGGTGCATATGATGTAGCGTTCCTGGGAATCCGTGTACTGTCCAATAACAAGACAAACGGTGGAGCATACAACCCGGAAACCGCATCATCGAATCAGGAATATGTCTATGAAGTGGTGAAAGAATATATTTCCACTATGGAAAATAAATAATGTTGTGGGGCCAGCCCCCTGGTAAACTAATGCGTTAGTGAGCCGGGGGCTGGCCTCTTTTTTATATAAAAAGTTTTACACATTTTGTTAAAGGGAAGAAAGAAGGAAGACACGTTTTTAATAGGAGGAATACAGAATGGCTAAAACAATTTTCATTACAGGAGCAGGAAGTGGTCTGGCAAGAGAAGCATCACTCGGTCTTGCAAAAAAGGGCCACCGTGTGATTGCGACGACAGAGCTTACTTCCCAGAAAACCGATCTTATGAGGGAAGCGGAAGAGCAAAATCTGGATATAGAAGTATTCAAGCTCGATATTACAAACTCCAGAGATCGGGAACAGATTACCAAATATGATTTCGACGTATTTGTAGCAAACGCAGCGATCAATGAAGGCGGACCACTCGGAGAAGTTCCTATGGACCGTTTCCGTGCACTATTTGAAGTGAACGTCTTCGCAACCCTTGAAACCGTTCAACTGGCCGCAAGGAATCTTGTGAAAAAAGGAAGCGGAAAGATCGTGTTCATGAGTTCCATGGCAGGGATATCAGCGACACCATATGTGGGTCCTTACACAGCAACGAAGCACGCCATTGAAGGAATTGCTCAAACCTTGAAATCGGAGCTTGAAGAGTTCGGAGTGAAGGTTGCAACCATCAACCCGGGTGCGTTCGAGACCGGCTTCAATAAAAGAAGCGCAGAGGAAATCTGGAAATGGTTCGATGATGAAAAGAACTTTACCCGTAAAGAAGATATGCTAAAACAGCAGGAAGGGTTAAAAGACCAGTTCGATCCGGAAGACATGATTCAAAAGATGATTGAAATCATCCCCGCCGAAAACCATAAATTCCGTACGGTTTATCCGGAAGAAACGGAGAAGCAGCTGAAGGAAACCCAGCAGGAACGTTGGGAAATGAAAATTTGATAAAGGATCATTTTTAGTAACGGCCCATTCAATTATGGATGGGCTTTTTTAATGAAGGTCCGTCCCTCACCACGTTAAAGCGTTGAGGGACGGACCTTATCGGGTAAGAACCCTCTCCGTATGTTACAATGTTCTAATGCAACACAACATTTTTAACATCACACGGAGATGATCACTATAGAAGCGAAAAACTATTTATATACGTATTCATGGGAAGCGAACGAAGGATCCTTATGCGCATTGGAAAGAAGAGCGTTATTTGGAAAAAACTCTGAATCTGGTATTCTGGAAAGTTCAGTGAAAATAGATCCTAGTAGAAGTCCTTTTATTAGAGAACGGCTTGACATGATATGCGAGGGAAAAAGTTTTGAAGATTTACTAGAAGAAATAGAAAAATTAGAAGCACTGGATGGATTCAAAGTAGTATATGTACAAAATCCAGATTCCGAAAGAGTGGGCTTTAAGAAGCTGCGTAGGATTGAGAAGGAAGTGGGCTTGCATCTGAAAGGGGAAGCTGAGTTGGTCGATCCGGACATTTGGTTCGGGGTCATACAGACGAACGATCGTTGGGTATTCGGAAAATATATGAAAAATGAAGCCGTTTGGTTACACCATGTGAAGAAGCCGCACAGCTATTCGACTGCACTTAGCACTCGTGTAGCAAGAGCGGTCGTAAACATAGCGTCCCCAAATCCGGATGGGATCAAGATGATTGATCCTTGTTGCGGAATTGGGACAGTCCTTGTCGAGGCGTTGTCCATGGGAATCGATATTGTCGGTAGTGACCGCAATCCTTTGATCCTGGATGGAGTAAAGGAGAATATCGCTCATTTTGGTTTCGAAGGGGCAGTCTCTTTAAAGGATATTAACGACGTCAAGGGTAGCTATGATGTGGCCGTGATTGACCTTCCCTACAATCTTTGTTCAGTGATTACGGATGATGAGCAGCTTGAAATGCTTCGCAGTGCGAGACGATTTGCAACGAAGGTCGTGATCGTGACATTGGAAGATGCCGATGCAAACGTTAAAAAAGCAGGATTCCAGATTGTAGACCGCTGTGAAGTGAGCAAGGGGAGATTTGTACGGCAGATATTGGTATGTGAGTGATGAGGACAGATCCCCGCTGCATTCCTTTACATGATATCCACTCCAATGCCAGATTCTCGTTAAGAAAGCATTTCAGTACAGGGCGGGGTACGGGTTATTAAGATTACTTATCTAGCTGAGAAGGGGAACATGTCCCAATCAAAAAGAGACCCGGATCAACCCGGGTCTCTTTTCGATTAACATTTTCTGTGAAGTTTTGCCTGTACAACCTTAAAGATGATGCATAGTGCAAAAATCACAATAGCGATCACTGCAATTGTACTGGTAATCGGAGTGACCACTGCTAAAATACCAGTAATCGTTGCCGGTAAACCACTAAACAGAGTTACCCCCAATAGTGCAAATCCTGCCAGGATACCTGCCAGTAATAAAAGAATAAAACGATCTAACATTTTGTTCCCCCCTTTCAGCACATTATATGTACAAGCTGAAACAACAGTGAGGGTTTATGGAAAATGTGTTTATGACATGGTAGATCCAACTACTTTCATAATGGAATGAACAAACCATACAAGGATGTACTAATAAAGCCACTCTTTTCAGGCACTTCCAAGTACCTATCCCACAAAAAAGTACCTACTTTTCAAGCTTTATTTCATGGTCCATACTATATTCATGTTCTCCTCGAGAACATTCTATTTTATATAAAGTTAAAGGAGAGTGTAGGTATGAACGTCAAATCTATCACTTTAAATAATCATATAAAAATGCCAGAAGTAGGGTACGGAGTTTTCCGGGTAGAGGATGGTCCAGAATTAGAACGGGCGGTGCAAACTGCTATCAAGTTGGGGTACCGTAGTATCGATACAGCCGCCATCTATGGAAATGAAGAGAGTGTCGGGAAAGGCATCAATAAAGCGATTGAAGCTGGAATTGTGTCCCGGGAGGAATTGTTTGTCACTTCGAAGGTTTGGAATAATGGCCTTTCCTATGATGAAACGATCGCGGCTTACGAAGAAAGCTTAGAGAAAATGGGACTTGACTATCTCGATCTTTATTTGATTCACTGGCCTGGAAAAGAGAAGTACATGGAGTCTTGGAAAGCTCTTGAATCCCTTTATAAAGAGGGCAGGATCAAAGCGATCGGTGTAAGTAACTTCCAGGTACATCACTTGGAGCATTTACTCGAGGAAGCTGAAATCACTCCTGTTGTTAACCAGATCGAATTCCATCCCAAGCTGATTCAAACGGAAGTGAGAGATTTTTGCCAGAAGCACAATATCCAAGTTGAAGCCTGGTCTCCCCTTATGAATGCAGAGCTATTAAGCAATGAAACCATTAAAGGGATTGCTCAGTCACATGGTAAATCACCCGCTCAAGTGATACTGCGCTGGGATCTCCAACAAGGAGTCATCACAATTCCAAAGTCCATGACGGAGTCCAGAATTCAAGAAAACATTTCTATATATGATTTTGAATTAACTTCTGAACAAATGGATCAATTAGATGCATTAAATGAAGGTCTCCGCAGTGGTCCGGATCCGGATGAGTTCGATTTTTAATGAGTGAATAGTACAAAAGAGGATGACCTAAAGAAAATCTTTGGGCCATCCTCTTTATTTGTAGGCTATACAAGAGACTTTTTGTTATATTGAAGAACTTTTTTATAAAACCTCTCTAAAAAATCCCTCAAACAAGAATATTTTTCTAATCTGAAAAAATAATATAACCAATTGGAAACGTGAAGCAATCATTGTGAATCCAGCAATATCAAGGGTTTGTGCGTTAGTGGGTTCATGACAAATTCTCCCTTATGACATTTGTCATACCCAGCATATGACACCTACTACTAACACGATGATTTCGCTTATCCTATAATGAGTTCAACGCCTTAAATGAAGGGAATTATGACATGACAAATATAAAAACGTTGAAAAAAGAAGTTGCTCCTTATGAAAAGTCAACAACAAAGGAAAGTGTATGGCAGATCATCAACACGCTGGGGCCATTCTTTCTATTATGGTTTCTTGCGTATCAAAGTCTTTCGGTATCGTACTGGCTGGCGCTCGTTCCAATCGTGATCGCTGCAGGGTTCCTGACACGAATCTTCATTATCTTTCATGATTGTACCCATTTCTCTTTCTTTAAAAGCCGCCGTGTAAACCGAATCGTCGGAACAGCTATGGGTGTGTTAACGCTATTCCCGTTCGACCAGTGGGGGCATGATCATGCCGTCCATCACGCGACAAGCGGGAACCTGGATAAGCGTGGAACAGGTGACATCTGGACGCTGACGATTGATGAATATTTAGCAGCACCTCTTAAGATTCGTTTAGCGTATCGCTTTTACCGCAATCCGTTCGTTATGTTTGTATTAGGACCGATTTATGTATTCCTTCTGAAAAATAGATTTAACCGTAAAAATGCACGTAAGAAAGAACGTAATAACACGTATTTAGTGAACGTGATCATCGTGGCCCTTATCGCACTTCTATGTGTGACACTGGGATGGCAGGAATTCCTGCTGGTACAGGGATCCATCTTCATGGTTTCAGGATCGATCGGAATTTGGTTGTTCTATGTTCAGCATACGTTTGAAGACTCGTATTTCGAAGAAGACAAAGAATGGCAATATGTGTTGGCGGCTGTTGAAGGAAGCTCCTTCTATAAGCTTCCAAAAATCATGCAGTTCCTTACAGGTAACATCGGTTATCACCATATTCACCATCTAAGTCCGAGAGTGCCGAACTACAGACTGGAAGAAGCTCATAAAAACTCAGAGCCATTACAAAAAGTACCAACCATCTCACTTTTAACAAGCTTAAAATCATTACGTTTCAAGCTTTGGGATGAAGAAAACAAAACGTTTGTAAGCTTTAGAGGCATCAAGTCTCTGGATAAGTCAAAATCAAGAATCTCGACTGAAGCCAAACCTGAACTATAAACCTGACCGACTCTCCTTATGAACGTTTCATATAAGGGGAGTCTTTACTTGATAAGGCCTATAAAAGGAGAGAACCTACATGATTCGAATCGTCATACAAGAAGACCAACAGTTGCTCCGTGAAACCATGAGCTCCCTCCTTAACCTGGAGGACGATATGGAAGTCGTCGGTCAGGCATCGGGCATACAGGACTCCCAAACACTTATCCAAAAACTAAAACCAGACCTCTTCATCATGGATATTGAAATGCTGGAGAGGGACGGACCTCTAGAGGCAGGATGTCCACTGCTTGTTCTTACTACATTTGCAAAAAAGGGGTATCGAGATAAAGTGGAACAAGCGGATGCACGCGGGTATCTGTTGAAGGACAGTCCAAGTGATGAATTGACATCGTCGATTCGTAACATAATGGGAGGAATGAAGGTCTATTCCTCTAAGCTCAATATAGCTGAGGAAGAGTCCCGGGAATGTACTTCCTATGAAATTCCTCGTACGCCAAAACCAGTGAAGAAGAATTATATAACAATGGTCATAAATAAGATGAAGCTTCCGACAGGATCATAGCCTTCCCTCCTCAATCAGGGGAGGTTTTTTTGTGAATATGAAATAACTTTAATAACATATAAAAGAATATAGATGGTAAAATAGTGGGAAATACCCAAGGGGGGAGTTACATGGCACCAGGAGGAGATATGATGTTTCAAATTGTCCCTATTTTTATAGGGATCGTCTTTGTCATCGTGATTTCGTTCATTCTGTTCTCCATTATAAAAGGAGTGGGCGAGTGGAGTAAGAATAACCAGTCACCCGTTATAAATGTCCGGGCAAAAGTCCTTGCCAAAAGGACGGCAGTAAGAGGTGGTGGGGAAACAAGAGCCTATAGCCAATACTTTGTCACCTTCGAAGTGGACAGTGGGGACAGGATGGAGTTAAAGGTCAAAGATACTGAGTATGGGATGCTTGTGGAAGGAGACCAGGGGGAATTGAACTTCCAGGGCTCCCGTTATCTTGGGTTCGTCCGTCACTCTCGGGAAGTCCATATGTAAAAAACGGACCCGCCATACACAACGTATGGCGGGTCCGGCTGGATGATTACCATTCCTTCGGTTCATAATCCAAATCCTGAAACAGTCGCGTCTTCTCTTTCTTAGAAAGGTCACGCCATTGTCCTACAGGCAGGTTCCCTAAATGAATATTCATGATCCTCGTACGCTGCAGTCTATATACCTCGTATCCAAGGGCTTCGCACATACGACGTATTTGGCGGTTCAATCCTTGAGTCAATGTGATTTGGAAGACATACTTAGAAATCTGTTCAACCTTACATGGCAGTGTCTTCGTTCCCAGGATCTTAACACCCTCCGACATCTGCTTTAGAAAATCCTCTGAAATCGGGCGGTCAACCGTCACGATGTATTCCTTCTCATGCTGATTCTCGGCACGAAGGATTTCATTGACGATATCCCCATCGTTCGTAAGAAGAATCAAGCCATCTGAATCCTTGTCCAATCGTCCGATATTGAAAATTCGCAGGGGATGATTGACGAGATCCACAATATTCCCTTTCACGCCTTTTTCTGTGGTACTCGTAATCCCAACAGGTTTATTTAAAGCGATATATACATTGTTTCGTGCCACCCTTACAGGTGCCCCGCTCACCTTCACATCATCCCCGGGATTCACTTGATCTCCAATCTTCGCGATCTTCCCGTTAATGGTCACTCTTCCTTCTGTAATCAATTTATCTGCACCGCGTCTGGATGCCTTTCCAGCTTCGCTGATATATTTATTAATACGCATGTTCAACACAACCTTAAACTGATAATTAATAATCTAAGAATATCGGACTGCTGCTTTATTTTCAAGGGATTCCCCAAATAGATCCCTTCCAGGTGGGCTATCCTATCAAATAAAAAACTTTTTTCAAAAACCCCCTTTACATTCACGCAGCGTCAACCTGTAAAGTAAGAATTGTCAGGAGGTGAAATCATGGAATATACCGTTAAGAAGCTTGGGGAGCTCGCTGGTGTGAGCACACGAACTCTGCGCTATTATGATGAAATTGAGATTCTGAAGCCGGCAAGGACCAATTCGTCAGGATATCGGATATACGGGCAGAGGGAAGTCGACCGACTGCAGCAGATCCTCTTTTATAAAGAATTAGGTGTAGGACTGGATGAAATCAAGGATATTCTGGATGATCCTGCCTTTGACGCAACTCATGCCTTGAAGGAACACCGCGAAAAATTGTTAGCCAGACGAGAGCAGCTTGATCAATTGATTGCAAATGTAGATAAAACAATACATGTAAAGGAAGGGAGAATGACCATGTCAGATAAAGAAAAGTTTGAAGGATTCAAGCAAAAGATGATTGAGGATAACGAGAAAAGGTATGGAAAAGAAGTACGGGAGAAATATGGTGACAAGGCAGTGGACGAATCTAACGCCAAAGTGATGAACATGTCCCAGGAAGACCATGAAAAAGTCACAGGGCTTGAAAAAGAGATAAAAGTAACGTTAGCCGAAGCGTTCGAAACAGGTGATCCAGCAAGCGACATCGCCCAGAAAGCTGCTGACTTGCATAAAGAGTGGATCACATTCTACTGGGGACAGTACACCAAGGAGGGTCATGCCGGTCTTGCTCAGATGTATGTCGATGATGAGCGGTTTAAGGCATACTATGATGCAGAGCAGGAGGGTGTGGCTGAGTTCTTGAGGGACGCGATCCACATCTACACAGGGCAGAAAAACTGAGTGGAATAAACAAGGAGTTCATTCCTCCACTAATAAGTGTTATGATATGAGGACGAACTTGAAAGAACGTACCTTATCATAACGGAGTGAAAAAATGAGTAAACCAAAGAAAAAGAGCGGCACAGGCCAAGGCACAGGAAAGAAAGGCTGGAATCGCTGGCAGGCCGGAGCAAATAAGAAGAAGAGCAACAAGCCCTATACTAGTAAAGGCGTAAAACATGGGAGTAAGCAGGAAGATAAATAGTCATATGTAAGTCCATTTCCTTCCGGGGAAGTGGACTTTTATATAGGAAGATAGAGTGGGTCTTCAACAATTTTGTAAAAGTATTTGCTATTTTTACGATTTCCTGTTATTCTAAGAAAGAATTATTTTTGTTCGGTCTGTAAGGAATGAAAGTATTTAAACTTTTCGCCTTTGATATCTAATTGAGCAACGATAGTAATAAATCGTGGATTCAAGTCCACACAGGAGGAAACAATTATGCAACAAGGTACAGTAAAATGGTTTAACGCAGAAAAAGGTTTCGGTTTCATCGAAATCGAAGGTGGAGAAGATGTATTCGTACATTTCTCAGCTATCCAAGGCGAAGGATTTAAATCTTTAGACGAAGGTCAAAAAGTTACATTTGACACTGAGCAAGGTCAACGTGGACTTCAAGCGACTAACGTAAACAAAGCGTAATAGCTTTATGATGAAGGACTCTCTCTGAGAGTCCTTTTTTATTTGCGAAAAAAAAGAGGTCCCTGCAGTTCGATCACAGGCACCTTTTCAAAATTACGTTAACGCATACTTAATGATTCCTTGAATGTAAACGGAGGATTCATTCTGATTACATTCCCTGATTTTGATTTTTCCTTCTTTTTCTAACTCAGTTGCCAGATTTTTGATTGTTTGTGCTTCTTCTTTTGAAGTCATAGGGATTTCAATTGAAAAGAAGTTTCCGCGACTGGCTTGATTTAAACTTTTTAATAATCCAATTTTATTCATTTGGGTCATCCCCTTTATCTCTTACTTTCGACATAAGGACGGATTTATCCTTTACTAATGGAGAGTTTAAAGAATAAAGAGGGGTTGAGGGTGATTATTGTATTCGATTTGCTTTTTCTCAGGTTATCTGTTATTCTAAGAAAGAATTATTTTTGTTCGGTCTGTAAGGAAAGAATAAGTATTTAAACTTTTCGCCTTTGATATCTAATTGAGCAACGATAGTAATAAATCGTGGATTCAAGTCCACACAGGAGGAAACAATTATGCAACAAGGTACAGTAAAGTGGTTTAACGCAGAAAAAGGTTTCGGTTTCATCGAAATCGAAGGTGGAGAAGATGTATTCGTACATTTCTCAGCTATCCAAGGCGAAGGATTTAAATCTTTAGACGAAGGTCAAAAAGTTACATTTGACACTGAGCAAGGTCAACGTGGACTTCAAGCGACTAACGTAAACAAAGCGTAATAGCTTTTGATGAAGGGACTCTCTCGGAGGGTCCTTTTTTTATTTTTTATTGTTGTCTGGGCTGAACGAGCCGCCTGCGCTTTAGGTGTCATCCAGCTCCGGCGGCTAGAGGCTCGAGGTCATAAGTCAAACATGCCAAAAAGGCAAAGAACGCCTTTCCGGCATGTTCGTCTTATGCTTGTCGCCTCTGGGCGAGCCGCCTGCGCATTTGGTGTCATCCAGCTCCGGCGGCTAGAGGCTCGAGGTCATAAGTCAAACATGCCAAAAAGGCAAAGAACGCCTTTCCGGCATGTTCGTCTTATGCTTGTCGCCTCTGGGCGAGCCGCCTGCGCATTTGGTGTCATCCAGCTCCGGCGGCTAGAGGCTCGAGGTCATAAGTCAAACATGCCAAAAAGGCAAAGAATGCCTTTCCGGCATGTTCGCCTTATGCTTGTCGCCTCTGGGCGAGCCGCCTGCGCATTTGGTGTCATCCAGCTCCGGCGGCTAGAGGCTCGAGGTCATAAGTCAAACATGCCAAAAAGGCAAAGAACGCCTTTCCGGCATGTTCGTCTTATGCTTGTCACCTCTGGGCGAGCCGCCTGCGCATTTGGTGTCATCCAGCTCCGGCGGCTAGAGGCTCGAGGTCATAAGTCAAACATGCCAAAAAGGCAAAGAACGCCTTTCCGGCATGTTCGCCTTATGCTTGTCGCCTCTGGGCGAGCCGCCTGCGCTTTAGATATAAAAAGGGACCGACAGCGTTCGTCGGTCCCGGAGACAACATGTTACAAGTTAAAAATGGTTAGGTAAAGCATAACACACTATCGGTGGAATACCTAAAGATATTTGAAAAGAATTTGCTGGGGGTATAATTCCATTGAATAGAATCGACACTTTCCTATGAGAATAAAACTAAAGAAGGAATAAATGAGGTAGTGAAATGAGTATAAAACAATTTACGGATTATAAGCTTAGTAATGAAATTGTAAGGGCTCTATCCGGTTTAGGGTATCAAGCTCCAACCGAGGTTCAATCCAAGGTGCTTCCATTGGCTCTGGAGAAGAAGGATCTTGTTGTGCGTTCCCAAACAGGAAGCGGTAAGACAGCCTCTTTCGGGATTCCGATTTGCGAGATGGTACAGTGGGAAGAGAATAAGCCTCAAGCCCTTGTGCTGACGCCAACACGTGAACTCGCGGTTCAAGTAAAAGAAGACATCACAAACATCGGTAGATATAAGCGTATCAAAGCGGCTGCCGTGTACGGGAAATCTCCTTTTCAACGACAAAAACTTGAGCTTAAGCAGAAAAATCATGTCGTAGTAGGCACTCCCGGTCGTGTTCTCGATCATATTGAAAAAGGAACATTCCCACTGGATAAGCTTTCGTACCTTGTAATCGACGAAGCCGATGAGATGCTTAACATGGGGTTTATCGAACAGGTGGAAGCGATTATTCAGGAGCTGCCGACTGAGCGGGTAACGCTGACATTCTCAGCTACATTACCAGAGGATGTGGAAACACTTTGCCATAAATATATGAAGAAACCAGTTCACATTGAAATCAAAGCAACGGGTATTACGACAGATAAAATCGATCACTCTTTGATCGAAGTGAGAGAGGAGAATAAGCTGACTCTGCTGAAAAACGTCACAACTGTTGAAAATCCCGATAGCTGCATCATCTTTTGCCGAACAAAAGAAAATGTTGATACATTATGTGATGAGTTGGATCGATCAGGGTATCCCGTTGATAAAATTCATGGCGGTATGATTCAGGAAGCGCGCTTTGAAGTGATGGACGATTTTAAAAGAGGGGAATTCCGGTACCTGGTGGCAACGGATGTGGCAGCCCGTGGAATCGATATTGAAAACATTACACATGTCATCAATTATGATATCCCCATGGAAAAAGAAAGTTATGTTCACCGCACGGGAAGAACGGGCCGCGCAGGTTCTGAAGGGAAGGCGATCACCTTCTGCACACCGTATGAAGATAAATTCCTTGCCGAGATTGAAGACTATATCGGATTTACGATTCCAAAGCTGCAGTCGCCGTCGGAAGAAGCAGTGTCAAAAGCCAAAGCGGATTTTGATCGGAAATTAGACACGGAACCTGATTTTAAATCAGACAAGAGTGAGCAATTGAACAGAGGTATCATGAAGCTCTACTTCAATGGTGGGAAGAAAAAGAAAATCAGGGCAGTCGATTTCGTCGGAACAATTGCGAAACTTGATGGCGTGACTGCTGACGACATCGGGATCATCACGATCCAGGAAAACCTTTCGTATGTGGAGATATTGAATGGCAAAGGGCCGTTGGTCTTACAAGCGATGAAGAAAACCACAGTCAAGGGTAAGATGCTGAAGGTTCATGAAGCGAGGAAATAAATAATCTATAAAAGAGATCATATCATGCAGCGAATTTATCAAAATTCGCTGTTTTTTTATGTTTTGGGACATAAATGATGAGTGAATTAGAGAAAAAAGGTGAGGTGATAGTCCTTTGGGTGATAAAAGAGGGGGACATTCTTTAAGGGTTCTTGATATATCAGCGAAATCATGATTTTATCAGCGATATTTTCAATATATCAGCGAAATCTCAAATTTATCAGCGAACTCAGACATTCAAAGCATTAAAAGATAGGCCCAACCAGCGTCCAGTTATCTATCGCTGCGTCCCGATATAATCTGAGATCCATTTAACGGCGGAATTCTGATGTTAACGGCGAAATTTCAAAAATAGCGGCGAAACTGCCACAACGGTATAAGTGGGACACGGTGCCTGTCCCCCTGTCCCAACAAAAAAACGTTATTGAAAAATAATGTTGTAATCGTTTTCAATCTGTTGTATTATTCAGTTAAAGGAAATCCGAAACGTTTTGGGAGATGTGTAAGTGACTACGATTAAAGATATTGCCAGAGTAGCCGGGGTATCCGTTACGACGGTGTCAAGGGCGTTAAATGGATATTCAGATGTCAATGAAGACACGAGAAAGAAGATTGCAGAAGTTGCCAAAGAGTTAAATTATAGTCCAAATTCGATTGCCCGAAGTTTAGTTATGAAAAAGTCGAAAACGATTGGATTACTCGTTTCCGGATTTACAAAGGAAAGTGTGAAGGATAATTTCATCGTGGAAGTGCTGGCGGGCATTAATGAATTTGTTTCCGGTTCTGACTACGATCTTGTCCTATTCAACACCAATTCTTCGAAGCAGCGTGAAAAGACGTATACTCAACTTTGCAGGGAAAGAAGAGTGGACGGGGTCATAATCCAGGGGATTCGCACCGATGATCCTTATTTACATGAAGTCGTCGAAAGTGATATTCCTTGCGTATTAATTGATATTCCCCTTGAGTCCGGGAATGTGAGTCATGTGACAACGGATAATGTATTAGGAGCTGAGAAAGCCGTTCAACATTTACTCGAAAATGGTCACAAGAACATCGGGATGATTAATGGACATGAGTTTGCGTTTGTTAGTCAGCAGCGATTGGAAGGGTATAAAAACGCTTTGCAAAAAGCAAGGGTAGAACTCAATACCAACTACATCGTGAATGGTAAGTTCACAGAAGAAAGCGGAAAGAAAGCAGCTAACACATTATTGACCTCACATCCTGAAATAACAGCTATATTTTGCGCAAGCGATTTAATGGCCATTGGAGCGATGAGTGCAGCGAAAGAGTTGAAGATACAGGTGCCAGAAAAACTTTCCATTGTCGGGTATGATGATATACTGCTTGCTTCCTATGTTAGTCCCAAGCTGACAACCATCCAACAAAATAAGTTTCAGCTGGGGTATGAAGGGGCAAGATTATTGCTCGACTTATTATCAAATCAATCCAAGACCCATCGAATGGTGTTGGAGACAAAGTTAATCAAAAGAGAAAGTACGAATCATAGAAATGAATAAACGTTAGTGAAAGTCTTCAAAAGGAAGAGGAGTAAAAGCCAACTTTTATTTAGGGGGTAATCCGAAACGTTTTGGAAATGGATATATTTTTTTTGCCGGATTTCCAAAACGTTTCGGAAAACAGGAAAACACCGATATGACTCACTAACAAAAACGAAGCGTTATGAAAGTAGGAGGAACCAATATGAACTACAGAGTGATTAAAGAAAACAACTTATTTCTTCTTACAGATGAGCAGGGAGATATCGTTTCAGATCACAGTTATGGACTTGGTTTATACAAGAATGACACGAGGTACCTTAGCAAGTTGAATGTAAAAATAAATAATGAAAAACCGATTCTATTACATTCGGATGGATCCGAAAACTATATGTCTACGATTCTATCGACGAACCCCCACCAAGAGGAGGAGGGAAATCTTATTCTCTGGAGGGAATCAGTAGAAATTGAACGTAAGCGCTTTATTTATGATGATGTGTTATATGAAACGATTACGACGAAAAACTATTACCCAAAGCCGGTCTCGTTTGAGTTGAATATAGAAGTCGATGTGGACTTTAACGATATGTTCATCGTACGCGGGTTCCAAACTGGGAACGTAGGAAAGAGAACAGGTCAGAACGTTGAGGATCAATCCCTCACCTTCCAATATGAAGGAGCAGACGATATCAATCGTGCGACAAAGATTCAGTGGGATGCCAAAGCGAAAAACGTGAAGGAAAATGGAGAGATTACTTTCCAGGTTGATCTTCAGCATGAGGAAGAACAGTCCATTACGTTTATGATTGTGCCACTGGAAAATGTAGAAACCAGAGATGACATTTTACCTGTCGAAGAGGCTCTTCAAAAATTAAAAGTCTCTTATAAAGAATGGTCCGCTCAGTTAACGAAAGTAGAAACGGATTACCAGCCACTTCAACGCCTGGTGGACAGAGGATTGTCAGATCTTAGAGTGTTACTGACCGACACTGGATACGGAAAGTTTCCTGTAGCTGGTCTGCCTTGGTTCGGGGTTCCATTCGGAAGAGACAGTCTGATTGCGGCCCTGCAAATGATTGCCTTCGAACCACAGGTTGCAAGAGGCACCCTGTTCACCATGGCCAGTGAGCAAGGGACGAAGGTGGATCCTTGGAGAGACGAACAGCCGGGCAAGATCATGCATGAAATACGCTACGGGGAGCTTGCCAATACGAACCAGATTCCGTTCACGCCTTATTACGGAACGATTGATGCAACACCGTTATTCCTTGTTCTTTTAACAGAGTATGTGAAATGGACCGGTGATTTGGATACGTTCCATAAGCTTGAAGATAATGTGAAGAGAGCTCTTGAATGGATTGACCAGTACGGAGATCGTGACGGAGATCTATTCGTTGAGTACCATCAGGAATCATCCAAGGGAATTGCCAACCAGGGCTGGAAGGATTCCGGGGACTCCATCGTTCATCGAAACGGGGACTACGCTGATACGCCGATTGCCTTAGTAGAGGTCCAAGGATATGTGTATCAGGCGAAACGTGGATTGGCTGCTGTTTATGAAGCACTTGAGAATATTGAAACGGCTTCTAGATTAAAAGCAGAAGCGAAAAACCTGCAAGAACGATTTGAACAGGAGTTTTGGATGGACGACCAGGAATTCTACGCCATCGCCCTTGATCAAAACAAAGAAAAGGTAGGTACGATCACTTCCAATCCAGGGCATGTTTTATATTCGGAAATGATGTCAGGGAACCGTGCTGAAAAAGTAAGTCAAACGTTAACGAATGACAAAATGTTTTCAGGATACGGAATTCGTACCATGGGGAAAGGCGAAGCAGGCTATAACCCGATGAGCTATCACGATGGAAGCATTTGGCCACATGATAACAGCATGACTCTGCTGGGATTAAGTAAACTAGGATTTACCGAGGAATCAAAGAAGGTGATGAGCGGACTGATTGATGCATCCCGCCACTTCGAATATGATCGACTGCCGGAATTGTTCTGCGGGTATGAGTCTGCAATTGGGAAGGCTGTAAAGTATCCGGTCGCATGTTCACCACAAGCGTGGGCAGCGGGGACACCACTTGTGTTTATACAATCACTGCTAGGGTTATTCCCGAACAGTCTTACAAAAGAAATCCATCTCAATCCGATTTTACTCGATGAAATGAATATGTTGACGGTTCACGATATAACGATTGGTGATGGAGTGCTATCTCTTTCCTTAATGCGAAAAGGAGACAAAGTAGAAACCACCATTATAGAAAACACAACAGGCTACGACATTGTGAAAGAAAAACAGACAGTGTAATCACATCCAGGAATAACAATCCTATTTTAAATAAATCAATAAAGGGGTTATGAAAATGGCGAAGAAGAAGTGGATCGCGAGTCTAGGAATTACGACGATGTTAGTGGGATCGGTA
Source organism: Rossellomorea sp. y25 (assembly GCF_038049935.1). Taxonomy (NCBI): domain Bacteria; kingdom Bacillati; phylum Bacillota; class Bacilli; order Caryophanales; family Bacillaceae; genus Rossellomorea; species Rossellomorea sp. y25. The sequence goes on from NZ_CP145886.1 coordinate 1,166,641, forward strand.
TTGGCAGGATGCAGTGGATCAGATGAGAAGACGAGTTCAAATGGAGCAAGCGAAAAGGTCGAAATCACTCTTGCAGGCTGGGGAGGAAATCCTTCTGAACAGAAGCTTTTAACTCAAACGATTTCTGATTTTGAAGAAAAACATCCGAATATTGACGTAAAACACGAAGTCATTTCTGAGCAGTATATGGATGTATTGAAAACACGTTTGATTGGTGGAGAAGGTCCCGACGTTTTCTATTTGGATGCTCTGGAAGCTCCTGCCCTGATTGAAACAGGGGTTGTTGAGCCGCTGGATGATTACGTAACAGAAGATTTCGATGTGAAAGATTTCGAGAAACCGATGCTTGAAGCGTTCCAGGTGGATGGAAAGACATATGGTTTCCCGAAAGACTATTCGACTCTAGCTCTCTTTTACAATAAAAAGATGTTTGAAGAAGCAGGTGTGGAAGTTCCGAAAACATGGGATGAGCTTCGTGAAGTTTCAAAGGCTCTGACGAAAGATGGCGTTTATGGATTTGGAGTAGCTCCGGAACTAGCCCGCCTTTATCACATTGCTCAGGCAACCGGTGGGGAAGTCGTGAAGGATGATCAAGCGAACTTTGCTTCAGATAAAGTGGTCAATGCCCTTCAGCCGATCATCGACCAGCATAACGAAGACAAAACCTCTGCACAGGCTTCAGAAGTAGGAGCGAACTGGGGAGGAGAAATGTTCGGTCAAGGGAAAGCAGCCATGGTCATCGAAGGAAACTGGGCGATTCCATTCCTAGCGGATACGTTCCCGGATGTTGAATACGGAACGGCTGAATTACCGACAATCAATGGAGAAAAAGGAACAATGGCCTACACGGTTGGATATGTGATGAATGCGGCATCGGAAAAGAAGGAAGCTTCATGGAAGCTGATTTCGTATCTAACTGGTAAAGAAGGAATGGAAACGTGGACTTCTAAAGGGTTTGCCCTTCCGACACGTAAGTCAGTAGCTGAAAAATTAGGGTATGACAAGGATGAATTACGCGGAGCACTTGTAGCCGGAGCACCATATGCAACGGTTTGGGCAGAAGGAAAGAACCTGCCGATCATCATGAACAACTTTAACAACCAATTTATCGCTGCCTTCCTGGGAGACAGACCTCTGGATGAAGCACTGAAAGAAGCAGAAGAACAAGCGAATAGCGAAATTCAATAATCTTTTTAAAGGTACCTGGCACTGATGATGGTGTCAGGTACAGCTTTACCATTGACTGTATTCTTTCTTTTGAGGTCTTGGCTAGACAGACCTGGGCGGAAAGAATACAGGGAATAGGGCAGATTTTAGACAGATAGAAGGTAGGGATAAGAATGAACAAACAATCTTCTAAGAAGAGATTACAGGATGCAGGACAAGGATACTTATTTATGTCTCCCACGCTATTTGTATTAGCGGTGTTTATTATTGGACCGATTCTTTATGCCATCTTTTTATCCTTTCATAAGGTTCAACTCCTGGGGGATATGAGTTTTGAATTTGTTGCATTTGAGAATTTTGCGAGGATCATGGAAGACAATCGGGCCATTATCGCTTTGAAAAACACGGCGAAGTACGTACTGATTGTGGTGCCAACACAAACCTTTCTGGCTTTGGTGCTGGCAGCGACGTTAAATGCGGGATTAAAAGGTGAGAAGCTTTTCAGGATTGTCTATTTCTTACCGACCTTAACGTCTTCAGCCGTGCTGACGCTGATCTTTATGTGGATGTATAACAAAGAAGGGCTGATCAATAATCTTTTAGAAAAAGTAGGCTTGCCGACGTATAATTTCTTAGGTGATCCTGACATCGCCTTGAATGCGATTATGTTCATGAACATCTGGGCAACGGCACCATTTTTCATGGTCATCTATCTTGCAGCGCTTCAGGATATTCCAGACTCGTTATATGAAGCGGCTGAACTGGACGGAGCGAATGCGATTCAGAAGTTCTTCTATGTGACCGTACCGTTTCTCAGGCCGGTTACATCCTTCGTCGTGATCATGGGGGTTATCGGAACGTTCCAGCTGTTTGATCAATCGTATATTTTCTCAGGTGGATCCGGTGGACCGAATAACTCGACGTTAACGGTTGTCCTCCTAATCTATCAATATGCCTTTAAATCATTGGGCACCATGGGGTATGCAGCCGCACTTGCCTTCGCGCTCGCCATAATCATCCTGGTGGCGACACTGATTCAACGTAAATTCTCTAAAGAAGAATCACTCTATTAAGGAGGATGGAAGCATGAATTCGAAGAAAAAGACGTTCAGTAAGCGTCTTCTATACATTGTCCTGATAGGCTATGCGATCACAACTCTGATTCCATTCTTATGGGCACTCTCCTCTTCTTTTAAAACATTAGAAGAAATCATTAGCGGAACGATGAATTTCATACCGAAGAATTTCACTTTGGATAATTACAAACAGATCTTTATCGAGCAGGAGCTATTTCCTAGATGGTTATTCAATAGTTTATTCATCGCAGTAATCGGGACAGCATTGAATATCATCTTTAATTCCATGTCTGGATACGCCTTGGCGCGCTTAAGCTTTCCAGGGAAGAAGGCATTATTCATCATGATTCTCGCAGTCCTGATGATACCGGCACAAGTCACGATGATCCCAAACTATTTAATTTTAAAGGAAATCGGCTGGCTTAACTCGTATCAAGGGATGATCGTACCGGCCATGATCAATGCAACCTTCATCTTCATGATGAGACAGTTCTTCATCAACTTCCCGAAGGAACTGGAAGAGGCTGCTCAAATCGATGGTCTAAGCCGTTTCGGAATCTTCTTCAAGGTGGTATTGCCGTTAGCCAAACCGGCCTTGGCGGCACAAGCAATCTTTGTGTTCATGGGATTCTGGAACAACTTCATGACCCCATTGATTGTCATGACCGATACAGAAATGTACACACTGCCATTAGGATTGAACACCTTTAAAGGCCAATACGTCAGCTACTGGAACTATATCATGGCTGCATCCATGGTCTTTACTCTGCCGGTACTCCTTCTGTATGCATTCTTTAATCGCTACTTTATTAAAGGAATTTCATTCACAGGCGGGAAATAGTAATTGGAGGGCTTCTCATTTTGGGAGCTCTCTTTTTTTGGATCAAAGTAGTGAAGGATATGTGAAAAATAGAGGGGGGAAGCAGGAATCTTTATCGGTTTGCTGCTTTTTTTGCCGCTTTGGTTATAGTTTAGGGTGTTGGGAGTCAATTTGGTGGGGTGTGGGGGTTCATTTTGACCACAGAGATGGATTTATCAGCGATATTTTCAATATATCAGCGAAATTCGGATTTTATCAGCGGAATCTCAAACTTATCAGCGAATGATGGCAGGCAAGCGTGGGCTCTACTATATGTGGGACACGGTGCCTGTCCCCGTGTCCCGCTCAATCGTATAGTTTTTGTAAAGATATTGCTATTTCATTGAATTTTGCAGTTGGTTTAGATATAGTGAGATAGATTGAAATTTTTGGGAGGAGATACAATGAAATCCATACATGATATTGCCATCATCATTCCTGCCTATAACCCAGATGAAAAGTTGACAACTTTAGTGAATGAAATCATTTCAGCTCAATTTTCACGAGTTATTATTGTAAATGATGGAAGTAAAAAAGAGTGTTCCGGTATATTTGAAGGTTTAGAAGAAACAAAGGAATGTGTGGTGCTGCACCATAGTGTGAATCAAGGGAAAGGTCGGGCACTGAAAACGGCTTTTACATATTTTAATGAGAATTATAACGACTCAATGGGCCTCATTACGATTGATTCCGATGGTCAACATACATTGGAAGATATGAAAAAAGTAGCAGCTAAGTTATTGGAAAGTCCGACTAGTCTAGTACTGGGCTCAAGGAATTTTTCAGAAGAAAATATTCCGTTTAGAAGCAGATTCGGGAATAACCTTACAAAGGTAGTTGTGAAATTTGCCAGCGGTATCAACGTATCGGATACACAAACTGGATTGCGGGCAGTTCCTGCAATGTTTGTAGATGATTTGCTAGAGGTGAAGGGTGATCGTTATGAATACGAGATGAACATGTTGCTGGAATGTAAGAAAAAGAATATTAAAATAGAAGAAGTTAAGATCAAAACCATTTATATAGAAGAAAATAAATCATCTCACTTCAATCCCATTAAAGATTCTATCAAAATCTATTCGGTGTTCCTCAGGTTTATTGCATCCTCTTTTGCATCATTTGGGATAGACATCGTTTTATTCATGATTTTCTCATTGATGTTAAAAGAAGTGTTACCCGATTCATTTATCATCGTCTCGACAGTGCTTTCAAGGGTTTTATCTTCGTTCATTAATTTTATGATTAATAGAAACGTAGTATTTAAGTCCAGTTCATCGAATACGATGGTAAAATATTATGCCCTGAGCATCGTGCAGATGGGGGTTTCAGCGTTGGGGGTACACTATATTTATTCGGCTGTAAGTTCTGGAGAGGTAGTCATTAAGATAATCGTAGATTCTTTGTTGTTCCTGGTGAGTTTTGTGATTCAAAGAGAATGGGTTTTTAAAAATGAAGTTGGTCGTCGCGAGTTGTTGAATAATGAGTAACAGCGTTGTTTCATTTTTATTATTATTCGCTTCCTTAAGCGGATGGGGACTTCTCTCTTTCAATAGAATAAAAGTGCATATCGCTTTTATTCCTATCTTTATCTTTTCATCCATTACTACAGTTGTGTTTTGTGCAGGTTTAATTAATATTATGCCTCTAGCAGTAAATCTCATTTACTACTTGGGGCTTATTCTTTTTGTTATTTACCTTTTTCTTTATTTTAGAAGGAAACAAGCATTAATGCCGATGCTTCATCCAAGTATCATTGTATTTGCCCTTTCAATACTTGGTATGATGATTTATTTGAAGGGGCTGATCTTGACACACTATGATAATTTCAGCCACTGGGGATTAATTGTCAGGGAAATGTCACTGATCAATGGTTTACCGGACAGTTCGACGATTGTGACATTTCAAAACTATCCTCCCGGCAGTGCAGTGTTTATTTATTTCATATTGGAAGTATTAGGGAAACATGAAAGTTATGCCTTAATGGCGCAGGCGTTTTTAGCTATCTCTTGTGTCGTGACAATGTACTTCTTTAGTGAATGGAAAAGACCTGGAGTTATTCTTTTAACTATGGCGGCTGGTATTTCTCTATTGCTTGTCAATTGGGGAAGCTTTTATAACCTTTTAGTGGACATCTTATTAGGATTGGTTGCTTTCGCCTCGGTTATTGTAGCGTATTATTATAGAGGTGATTGGAAGAAGCAGCTGATCGTGAATACACCCATCCTGATCTTTCTTATGCTGCTAAAAGATAGCGGGAAAATCTTTCTGGCATTCAATGTCATTCTTATCCTGAGCTTTATTTATTTCTATTACGTACATAAGAAACCTTTGACGAAAGATGTAAGAAAGATTGTCTATAATGCTTTATTGTGGTTGATCGGGATTCCTATGTTCTTGAATTACTTATGGATAAAATATACCATCAAGGCTTACCAAACGGGTTACGGTGCAAACAAGTTCGCTGTTACACCGGATAAAGTCGCGAATAATGAAAAGTCCTCAGAGTTCATGGATCATATCGGCCCACAGTTATGGAGGGCCTCGACTAATTTAGAATCAAATAACTTTAAAGCTGTCGCTATTGTAAATATAATGGCTGTTCTCCTTCTGGTATTGATGTATGTAGTCCAAAGAAAGCTATCCAAGCTTTTGATTTTCTCCATTTTTATTTCGAATGGTTTTTACGTTCTATACATGTTCTCTCTCTATTTCATGTATGTGTATTTAATGCCGGAATTTGAGGCAGCAAGAATTGCAGGTTTCGGCAGGTATCAATCAACGATTATTATCTATGTGATTGGTATATTAATGAGTGCTGTCATCTATGAGTGGAGCCATTATTTAAACAATAAGCCTATTTCGAAAATGATTACTCTGATTCTCCTAGGGAGTCTATTCATATATCCATTTAGTGGGAATGTTAAAGTGATTGCGGAAAAACCGGAAACGATTTCCTCAATCAGATGGGAAGTGAAAAACAAATTTAGCAAGATTGCCTCAACGGGAGCCATTGATCCAGAGGTGACTTACTATAGCCCCAAGAGTAAAGATGATAGAGGATATTTGAAATATATCGTTTCATATGAACAGCTGTCCATGAACTATTCGATCACGAACGGGTTAAGTTCTGAGGAAGAAAAAGAAAAGTTCTTTACAAGCCTCAAGAATTCAGACTTTCTAGTCGTATTGGACTCTGATAAAGCGATTAATGAATGGCTATTTAAATATATAGATGTGGATAACCCTGAAGGAGTTTACAAAGTTCTGTACGAAGATGACGAGTGGACACTTACTCCTATTTGATAAAGAAGACTATGATCCTTTTATAGGTTCATAGTCTTCTTTTTTTGTTTAAAATTTATTAAATTATGTAAAAAAATGATAGTAAATGACAATTTTCGAAGTATAATTGTCTTAGATGATTCAGATTAGAATAAAAAATGAGTCAATTCGACTGTTTAATAGATCTGGGTTGTTCCTTACATATTAATTTTGAGAGGGTTGAATGGTTTGAACAATGGAGTAAAAAAGAAGTTAAGTAGTATTGCTCTGTCAACTTTAGCTTTAGGTATGATTGCTTCTCCGGTAGGGGGTACCGTTTCGGCAGAAAAAGCCCCTACAAATGTTTTATCGAATGATGCTTATGTAAAATTAAAAATAATGGAAACGACCGATGTGCATGGAAGTTTAATGGATCATGACTATTATTCTGATAAACCTGTTGAAAATGGACTTGTTCGCCTTTCAACTCTGATCAAAAAAGAACGTGAAGAAAACCCGAATAATTTACTGCTGGATAATGGTGACCTGCTTCAAGGGAATCCATTTACTGATTTTATCGCTAAGGTTGATCCCTTAACATTTGTGAATCGTTTATCAGGTGATGATCGATATGAAACGGCAGTAGAGGTATCGAAAAAAGGCTGGGCGAAATCTGATACAGTAGTCATCGCACGTTCTGATAATTTTGCCGATGCGTTAACGGGAGCGCCATTAGCTTATCACTTGGATGCGCCGATCCTATTGACGGGCACGAAGAGCTTAAATGCAAAGACGAAGGAAGAAATCAAACGTCTTGGTGCGAAAAAAGTGATTATTTTAGGCGGGGTAAATGCCGTTTCTGCAGATGTACAAAGTGAATTAAGCAAGATGAAATTATATATTAAGAGAATCCAAGGTTCTGATCGCTATGAGACGGCCACCATGATTGCTGAGGAAGTTGGCGGAAACACAGACACTGCCATCCTTGCAGACGGATCCAACTATCCAGATGCCATTGCGATTGCACCATATGCTGCAAAGAATGGGTATCCGATTCTTCTGACAAAGAAGGATAGTGTACCAGGTACGACAACTGAATCTCTTAAAGGGAAAGATAAAACCATCATTGTAGGTGGACCTGGCGTCATCAGTGAAAAAGTTGAAAAACAACTGAAAAACCCATCACGGATTTTCGGTCAAAATCGATTTGAAACGTCACTCAAAATTGCTACTGAGTTGGATAAAGTAACGGATAAAGTGTTTGTCACAACAGGAAGAAATTTTGTGGATGGATTAACGGGATCAGTTCTCGCAGCCAAGCACGATGCTCCTGTCCTTTTAGTTGAGAAAAATGCCATGACTGATGCTGCCAAGCAATTGGTGGACAGCAAGTACGTATCCATTCTAGGTGGAGAAAATGCCGTATCTGAAGGATTAATTGAAAATGAAACACATCCGATCTATGAAGCGATGAACTTATTGAATTATGATGCCGCAACTCTTGGGAACCATGAATTCAACTATGGGTTGGAATTCCTGGAAAATAGTATCAAAGGTGCTAACTTCCCATATGTGTCTGGTAACGTGTATAAAGATGACCATGATCAGGATCCGTCAAACGATGAAAACCTTGTAAAGCCATATAAAATTGTGGATAAAGAAGTAGTCGATGAAAAAGGGAACAAGCAAACAGTCAAGGTCGGTGTCATTGGCTTCGTAGCTCCTCAAATCATGCAATGGGATAAAGCGAACCTGGAAGGCAAAGTAGTAACGGAGGACGTAGTAGCGTCAGCTGAAAAATGGGTTCCGAAAATGAAGAAGGATGGAGCAGAAGTGGTTGTTGTTCTCTCTCATTCAGGTTTTGACAAAGATAAATCCAATAAAGAAAATACCGTTTATCCACTAAGTGAGGTAGATGGAATCGATGCGATTTTATTCGGACACACTCACCTGTCCTTCCCGGGAGATGCTTCCTACAACTCACTTGAAGGTGTGGATAATAAAAAAGGAACAATCAATGGTGTGGCTGCCGTTCAAGCGAATGTTGACGGAAAAACACTTGGTGTCATTGACTTAACTCTGGAACAGGTTAATGGTAAATGGAAAGTGAAAGATTCTCAATCGGAAGTTATTTCTTCAAACGGAGCAGCAGCGGATAAAGAAATGGTTGATGTTTTAAAAGATTCCCATGACAGCACCATTCAATACATCAATGGTGAAGTAGGTCAAACGGAAGCACCTATTCACAGCTTCTTTGCACGGGTACAGGATGATCCATCCGTACAAATTGTCAGCAACGCTCAAAAAGAGTATGTAGAGAATGCGTTAAAAGGAACTGAATACGAAGATCTTCCTGTCCTTTCATCTGCAGCTCCTTTTAAAGCTGGAAGAAATGGGGCCAGTGAGTACACAAACATTCCTAAAGGAACAGTGACGATTAAAAACGTTTCTGACCTTTACAAGTATCCAAATACGGTTCAAGCATTACTTTTAACAGGTGCCGAAGTAAAAGAATATATCGAATGGACAACAGGGAACTTCAATCAAATCGATCCGACGATAACAGAGGAACAATCTTTGATTAATAAGGATTTCCAAGCTTACAACTTTGATACGATCGATGGTGTGACGTATGAAGTGGATGTAACGAAGCCTGCCAAATATGATCAGTCCGGGAACGTGATTAATGCAGGAGCAAGTCGTGTGAAAAACTTAATGTTTAATGGTAAGCCGGTAGAGGAAAATCAGAAGTTTGTCGTGGCTACGAATAACTATCGTGCTTCATTTACTAAGCTTGCGAATCCTGATGGGAAACGAGTCATCTATGTTTCACCAGACGAGAATCGTCAAGTAGTCATGAACTACATTATTAAAAACAAAACGATTAATCCAACTGCAGATAAGAACTGGACGTTTGCACCGGTTTCGGGAAAGGTTGATGTCACCTTTGAATCTTCTCCAGAAGCAAAAACGTTTGCTCAGCAAACATCGAACATCCATCATGTCGGAGAAAGTACAAATGGATTCCATAAATACAAGATTGATTTTCCAGCAGAAGAGCCCTTTGAAGTTCAATTATTAGGCATCAATGATCTTCACGGTCAATTGGACACATATAACAAAGGTTTGAACGCTGGGGGGATTGAATACTTGGCTGCCCATTTAAAAGAACGTGAAGCAACGAATCCTAACACACTTATGGTGCATGCAGGAGATATCGCAGGGGCGAGTTCTCCGGTATCTGCGTTATTACAAGATGAACCAACGATCAAAATGCTAAATGAAATCGGTTTTGATGTAGGAACTGTAGGAAACCATGAGTTTGACGAAGGTGTAGATGAAATGATGCGCCTGATCGACGGTGGAAGACATTCAAAAACCTACTCTAAATATGGGGTATTTGAAGGGGCGAATTTCCCTTATGTAGCGGCAAACGTAGTGGATAGCAATACGAAAGAACCGATTCTTTCTCCATATGTGGTAAAAGAGGTTAACGGGGTTCCTATTGGGTTTATCGGAATTGCTTTCTCTGATACACCGGGAATTGTCACACCGAGTGGAACAGAGGGAGTCACATTTACAGATGAAGTCGAAGCGATTAACAAATATACAGAAGAACTTAAGGAGAAGGGTGTAGAGGCGATTGTCGTCCTTTCCCATAACCCTGTGAAATCAAACACTGATGGATCTAACCCTTCAGAAGAACTGGCTGATATGGCAACAAAAGTAGACGATGAAGTGGATATTATGTTTGGTGGACACAATCATCAGTATGCAAATACGATTGTGGATGGAAAGCTTCTTGTTCAATCGTATTCTTATGGTACAGCGTTTTCGGATGTGGATTTCGTGATTGATCCGGACACCAAGGATATCACGTCGAAAAAAGCGGAAATCGTTTCTGCCGTTAGAACCATCACGCCAGATGCCCGGATTAAAGACATGCTGGATGAATATCTTGCAGATGTCGCACCTATCCTGAATGTGAAAATTGGGAACACAACAAACGGAATCAGCAGGGTTCAAAATGCCGATGGTGAGTCTGCCATGGGTAATCTGATCGCAGACGCTATGAGAAGTCATACGGGAACAGACTTTGCCTTTATGAACCCAGGCGGCATCCGTGCAGAAATCGATGCAGGAGAAATCACATGGAAAGAAGCCTTCACTGTTCAGCCGTTCGGTAATGACCTTGTAACGATGGATCTGACTGGACAGCAGGTCTATGAACTTTTCGAATCCCAATGGGCGAAAGATCCTAATGCACCAAGAATCTTACAGATTTCCGGATTGAAGGTTTCGTATGATAGCAGTAAACCTGAAGGAAGCAGAATTAAATCCGTTACAACCGGGGACGATCAACCACTTGATCTGGCAAAAACATACTCCATTACGGTAAACAACTTTATGGCAGGCGGCGGGGACGGATACTCGGTTCTATTAGAAGGTAAGAACCAAGTCATTGATATCGTAGATTTAGAAGCTTTTGTAAACTATATCAAAGCACAAGGGACAGTAGATCCTGTTGAAGAAGGACGTATTTTGAAGGTTAATAAGTAAGGATTTGTTGGAAAGCACCGGAATAATCCGGTGCTTTTTTTGTATTATTTTTTGGGGGTAAGTAGCATGATTGGTTGATATGGATGGGGATAGGGTAAATGCCAGGCACCTGAATAGTCAATTATCCCTTTAAATGATTCCGGGTTTTCCTACAGCCACTCCCATTCATCACAAAAAAACAGCGAACCCAACAAAGGTTCGCTGCTCTCCTTTTCATTACGCTCCTGCCCAAACATCCTTGGCGTATCGACCATCTTCTTCAAGTGATCCCAGCCATGCGGCAGCTTCTTCTCTCGTTGTTTGATAGAAATGCATATAGCTTTCCACTAATGTGTGTTCCACATCAGGTGCCATTTTACCACCGTCTCCACAGATGTATAAGCGGCCGCCATCTTTCAGCAAAGGAAGAATGTCTTCAGCGCTTTCCACCAAACGGTGCTGGACGTATGTCTTTTCTTTACCAGGGCATCTTGAGAAAGCCGTGTGAAGAGTGACGATTCCATCTTGTTCGGCCTTCTCCAATTCCTCTTGATATAAGAAATCATGTTGTGGATTGCGGCAGCCGAAGTAAAGATGGGCTGCACCAAGAGTTTCTCCTTTTTCTTTAAGAATCCGGCGAGCCTGAATAAATCCTCTAAATGGTGCAATTCCTGTCCCGGGTCCGATCATGACGATTGGTGTTTCGGTTTCGTCCGGAAGCTGGAAGTTCGACTGAGGTGTAGATATAAAGCACGCTACTTTATCTCCTTCGGAACGTTCCGCCAGATAGTTTGATGCAATTCCTTTGTATTCTCCATTTCCGCTCCATGCAGCTCCGCGAACCACGCTGACCGTGATGCTCGCTTCTCCTTCTTTATAAAGGGGAGAGCTTGAAATAGAGTAGTATCTTGCTTTTAGTGCCGGGAGTAAAAGCAGGAAAGCTTCAAACGGGATTTCACATGCAAGATACTTTTCCACCAGGTCCAGCATTGTGATCCGTTTACCGAGAATTTCCCTTTTATATGTTTCATCCCCCAATAGTGCTTCAAGCTCCATTACATGGGGAGGACATACCGTGTGAGCCGCAAGTGCCCGGATTTGCGAACGGGTAGCGGGTTCTTGGAATTCCACATAATTAGAGAGTAATTCCTTAAGGTTCACTGGCTTCTCTGTTGGAAGGTGGACTGCTTTTCCCGGATCCCCAGTAAGTTGGACATAGTCTTCGCCGTTTAGGTTGAATCGACTGAGCACTCGCTCGACAAGAACGCCAGGATTACGCGGAAGCACTCCGATATGGTCACCTTCCTGATAATCTACACCCTCTGGAAGAGTCAACTCAATATGTCTTGTATTCCTTCCACTTTCCTCATGCTGCAATTCAATATTTCTACTTACCACAGATGTAAAAGCATGATGAGTGCGGGCGAGTAGTGTGTCACTGACATCACTGACAACATTCATCGTGATCGAGCTGCTGTCTTCGCCGTTTTGATGAAGTTCAATGTTCAATTCTTTTGCCAGGTTCGGCCAAAGTTCATCCGACCATTTCTCGTAATCTCCTTCAAAATCGTCGCTTGCATCACCATGCCCTGTGTTTGCCAGGCGATGAGCTCCTTTTTGTTCCATCTGCTCATCAATGAAGGTAGGGATGCGTTGGTACGTAGTCGCCCAGTTGTGATCGCCACATCCGAATACTGCATAGCGAACATTGTTCAGCGTCCCTTCCTCCGTTTCTTTTAGCCAAGAAACGAATGCATCCGCATTGTCCGGCGGATTTCCGTTATAAGAAGCAGAGACAATGAGAACCGCTCCTTCTGCCGGAAGCCCACCCGTATAATCATTTAAAGGAGCAACCTCGGCTTTAAAGCCTTGTTGACGACCTGTTTCAGCAAGATCGCGGGCGATTCCTTCGGCTGTTCCCATGTTTGATCCGAACAGAATATAGAGTGGTGTACCATGAGAAGACTCTATAGAAGCTTGTGCTGCTTTTGTTTCAGATTTCACTTCTTCAGGAGAAGCATTGGTAAAGGACATGCCCGGTTTCCGCGGTGAAACGCGCATCGTGAAACCATCTGGCTTGAGGGTCAAGGTTTCTTTTACTTCCAATTGATATTCTTTATGATCAATCAGATCAAAGTGTTGCAAAACCATTCCGAGAACAAGGGTAGCTTCGTGAAGGGCAAACTGCTGTCCGATGCAGGCACGCTGCCCGTTTCCGAAAGGTTTGTAAGCATGGTATGGAATAGCAGACGGATCCTCAAAGCGCTCTGGTCTAAACGATTCCACGTCATCTCCCCAAACGGATGGATCACGGTGAAGCTCAGGAATAATAAGGGTGAATACATCATCTTTCTTAACTTTGTATTGTCCGTTTAGCGTCGTGTCGTCCTTTGCATGTACGGAAAATGCCGGTGCAGTCGGCCATAGACGAAGAGCTTCATTAAGCACCATGCGAACATATTTCAATTTTTTCACCTGTTTATAATCTGGAATGTCACCCCCCAGCACTTCATCCACTTCTTGTTGTGCTTTCTTCAATTTATCCGGATTATTCATGAGATAGTAAATGGCAAACGATAGTAGACCACTCGTTGTTTCGTGTCCTGCAATTAAAAACGTAATGATTTGAAAACGGATGTTTTCATCATCCAACGCTTCACCCGTTTCCGGATCAGTTCCCTTTAACATATGGGAGAGCAGGTCATCCTCGCCCTGATCACCATTTTGTTTACGTTCGGCAATTAATTCATCAACGACAGAGAACAGGTATTGAATGTCCTCTTTGAATTGTTTTCTTGATTTAACCATCAATTTATCTTGAACACCAAGCCGCTGTGTTTGACTCATGGCTTCGTCCATTGCCCGAACCATACTGTCGACAAATGGGTGGGCGTTTTCCCGGTAAAAGCTGTTAAAGCGGTAATTAAATCCGCAAAGGCCGATCGTATCCAACGTTAAGCGAGTCATATCTTCAGGAACATCGATTTCATCAGCCGGATTTAAACGGGCCCACTTCTGAATAAGTTGGGTGGCGAGATCGACCATTTTCGCGTGATAGCCTTTCATTGCCTGCTGGCTGAAGCTTGGAAGCAGGATATTATGGGCCTTTTTCCAATTATGTTCCGTCGTTTCGCTTGTGAAAAGGCCGTCGCCGCCAAATGCTCTTACTTTTTGCAGGGCCGGGCCGACTTTCTTATCAAAGCGTGTTTCGTCGCATATTTCTTCAGCAAGGGAGGCACTCGATACAAACGTACTGATGCGCCCTGGAAATTGAAACTGAAAGATCGGGCCAAGTTCTCTTGCAAGCTTCATATAGGATTGAAGAGGTTTGTCTTTATCGATGACCGGCAAACTGCCGAGGGGTCCATACGTCTTTGGCTGTGGAAGTTGGTTTGACTTTGTCATTTAATAGCACCTCTTTTTAAAGATTGATAACGGAATGAACGTTCATTCCGTTTGGTGTATGAGAAACAAATCATTTCTCATTCGTGTAAGCGTACGGCGTCCCACATACTTTTTTCAACATGTTCCAATAGTTGTGCTTCCGGTTCCAGCTCCCCGATACGCACCAATCGCTGAAGCTCAAGAAACGCTCCGTAAACAATGGCAATCAACGCGGAGGAAGGAAGCTCCTTAATTTCTTTTTTTTCTTTTCCTGAATCGAAGAAATTCTTTAGGATATCGAGCAGTCCTTGAAAGCTATCATGACTAACTTTGTCTAAAAAGTGGGCACTGCTATGTGTTTTAATAAAATAAAGTGCATGGCTCTGCTTTGTTGTAAATAGAATCATGGCTTTAAATATATGATGAAATTGATCGCGAATGGTTTCATCATACGGGAAATCTTTTTCAAGAGTTTCCGTAAATATCCCTACATACTCTTGAAAGAGCGTGTTGCCAAGCACTTCTTTATTTTCAAAGTAACGATAGATGGTACCGGCTCCGACTCCTGCCGATGTCGCAATCATTGGAATCGTAGTCGCGTCGTATCCACGCTCAGCGAAAAGGACCAACGCGCTTGATATAATGCTGTCTCGTTTATTTATTGCAGTTGCCATAGGATTCAGCCTTTCATGGGTTAAATACGGAATGAATATTCATTCCTACTCATTGTATACCCAGTAAAATACCATCTCAATCACACAATGTACCCATATTTGTGAAGGTTTTGTTAACGGATGGTTTTAGTAAGAGTCACTTTTAGGAAAGGAGTTGGTCGTCCTATATGTGGTTTTTGTACAGGTGACATTAGAAGTACTGTTTGCAATATGAAGGGTGTTTCACGACAAAAAAGCAAATCCGCTTTTACGGATTTGCTTCACATTCTAACGATTCTCTTTCACTGAACGCCTTACTATTAATTCAGTCGTCAACTTATAATAAGGATCGACTTCCTCTTTAGCCAGCTTCTGAAAGATAAGATGAACAGCGAGTGCGCCGGCTTCGTATTTCGGCTGCCTCATTGTGGTCAAAGGGGGGGATACGTACTCTGCCAGTTGAATATCATCGAATCCGATAATCGAAATATCTTCTGGAACGCTGAATTTCTTTTCAGATAGAGCTTGTAATCCTCCAATGGCCATTTCATCATTGGCGTAAAAGATCGCTTGGGGAATATCTTGTTGTGCAATGAGCATTTTCGTTGCTTTGTATCCGCCTTCACGTGTAAATCCGCCTGATGTCTTCCATTTAGAACGATAGGTGATGCCGTGTTTTTCCAGGGCTTGTTTAAATCCTTGGAAACGAAGTTCATTATCGTGGGAGTTATATGGACCGCTGATATAGGCAATGTCACGGTGACCATTCTCTATCAGATGTTCCGTTGCTTGAAAAGCACCCTCGACATTGTCCACTTCCACCTGGAGAACATGGTCATGTTTAATATCCCGGTCCAACACGACGATAGGGAATCCTTCGCGGGTGGATTCCAATATTGTTTCGTCTGTTATGTTGTGAGCTAGAATGATGACCCCATCGACTCGTTTTTCTCTCAAAAATTTAATAGCCGTAGATTGGGCACCGCCAATTGAACTGCAGGCTATGAGATCATACCCATTAGTAGAGGTCACATCCTGGACGCCTTTAATTAATTCAGAATAATAAGGGCCTGATAAATCACTTAAAATCAGGGCGATGGTATTCGTGTTGGTTCGTTTTAAATCGGATGCGAGTCCGTTCTTTTGATAGTTCAATTGCTTTGCTGCATCCAATACTTTCTTTCGTGTTTCTTCGCTTACTTTGTTGCTGTTATTTAAAGCGTAGGAGGCCGTTGAAACGGCTACTCCTGAAAGCTTTGCTACATCTTTGATTGTTGCCATTTATTCACATCCTATGATTGCTATATGAATAGCGGTTGTTCATCTCTGTATTTAAAATCCATTATACATTTATAGTATGGGTATTCACACTCTCGACTAATAGAGATTGATATTTTTCCCCGTCACTATTTAATCCCCGACATCGTAAAGCCCTCGACGATATATTTTTGAAAGAAAGAGAAGATGATGATAATCGGTACGACCATGAATGCTGCTCCAGCCATTTGAAGACCGAAGTTATTCGCATACTGCCCTTGAAGCAGGGATAGTCCTACTGACAGGGTGTAGAGACTTTCATCATTGGCGATGATCAACGGCCATAGGAAGCTGTTCCAAGCTCCGATAAACGTCAGGATTCCCTGTACAGCAAAGATAGGCTTCGCGATCGGAACGATTAATTTAAAGAAGATATAAAATTCTCCTGCCCCATCAAGTCGGGCTGCTTCAAGCAAATCAGTTGGAATCGTGGTCATAAACTGTCTAAATAGGAAGATACTGAATGCTGCTGCAAGCCCGGGCAGGATGATTCCGGCCATCGTATTGGTCAAGCCCATCTCATTTAAAATCAGGTAAACGGGAATCATCGTGACTTGTGCAGGAATCATCATGGTTGCAAGTACAATATAGAAGATTTTTTCTTTCCCTTTAAAATGAAACTTAGCAAATCCATAGCCAGCCATGGCATTAAAGAATAATCCTAAAAAGGAAAATAAGACGATGACAAGGGTATTTCTCAAATACACACCAAAGTTCATGCTTTCAAATAAGTTAAGATAGTTTTCCAATGTAGGATTCTCTGGGAACAAGGTAGGTGGTATTTGCAATACTTCACTTTCAGGTTTAAATGAGCTTGAAATCATCCAAATGAAAGGGATGGAAACAAGGATTCCACCAAGAATCATGAGTAAGGCAACCAGCGTTTTTTCGGTTTTTCGTTTCATTGTATTTGCTTTCATTGTTTCAGCCCCGATACTAATAAATTTTCAGACTTAATATTCTGTATCAGATTTTCTAAGCTTGAATTGGAATAGCGTAATCAAAATGATAAAGATAAATAGAATAAAGGAACCTGCTGCGGCATAACCAAATTCACTGAATTGGAAGCCTTTTTTGTAGATGAATAGCGCCATGGAAATCGTGCCATCCAGTGGACCGCCATTAGTCATGACAAATGGTTCTTCGAAGAATTGCAACCAGCCGATCAGGGTGGTGATCGTCACAAAGAAAGTAGCATACCTCAATAATGGAATCGTGACATTGAAAAGGACCTGCAATCGATTGGCACCATCCATCTCAGCAGCCTCGTAATAGGATTTCGGTATCCCTTGCAAGGCAGCAAGGAAGATGATCATATTGATTCCGATTCCCTTCCATACGGCTAAAACAATCAACGATAGTTTCGCAATCGTTGGCTCTCCTAACCAAGGAATTTTATCCACATCCAATAGTGATAATAGGTAGTTAAACAAACCGTACTCAGTGTTGTATAGAAATCCCCAAATCACTGCGACGGCAATGATATTTGTGATGGATGGCATGTAGTACACGCCACGAAACACTTTGAATAACGTGCTTGTTCCGTAGTTCAGCAGCAAAGCAATTCCCAACGAAAAAATAATGACAAGGGGAACGCCGATGACAACATAAAACAACGTATTAATGATCGACTTATGAAATAAATCATCCGTTATCAACTTGGTATAATTCTCAAGCCCGATGAAACTGATGTTGGACCAATCGGCTAAGCCCTTTAAGTCAAGATCTGTAAAGCTTATAAAGAACGCTACAATGATCGGAATGATACTAAAGACAGTCAATATGATAACCGCAGGAGCTATAAACACATATGGATGTTTATTGTTTTTACTGAATTTGAATCCATTGCCCATGATATCCCACCTAACTAAAACTACGCTTCGTAAAGGCCAGCTTGCTAAAAATGGAGCTCAGGCAAAGGTGTGATCCATATGCCTGCAACTCCAAATATACCTTACTATAACTTCATAATAGAAGCGTTTGTTTCATTTATTTTCGTCTAAAATGATTCGTTTACTCTTCTACCATTTCTTGTGCTTTTTTATTAAACTGTTCTAATTCTTTATCTAAGTCAGCGTCGCCAACGGTAACTCTCTCAATAGTTGAAAGGAATTCCTGTGCGATCTTTTCAAACTCTTTGATTTGTGGAGAAGCTTTAGTAGATTTCAGCTGTTCCCCGAACACGGATAATAGTGGGTCGTCTTTTAATTTTGGCTCTTCCCATGCTTCTTTTCTTGATGGAAGCGTATTGGACATTTCCAGCCATTCCATTTGTGTATCGACTTCATTCACATAGGAGATGAATTTAAGGGACTCGTCTACATTCTCTGAATTATGGAAGATAGAGAAGTTCGCTCCACCCATGCTTGATGTATTCTTTTCTTTCTTCGGCATAACGGCCACTGACCATTTATCCTTAAGATCCGGAGCCTGGTCATTAATGATATTGATCATCCATGGACCACTGAAGAACATCGGTTTCACACCGTCTTTGAACGCTTGGACAATATCCATTCCTTCAGTAGTAGGGCTGATTCCTTCTTTAAAGTAGCTTGTATAGTATTCTATCGCTTCTTTAAATTCAGGACTATCGAAATTCATCTTATCTTTACCTTCAAATTCATACCCATTTTGCCAAGCAAAGATAAACGGTGTGATTTGGTCGTTGCGGTCGATATCAAGGCCGTAAACGTCATCGCCTCTATCGTTTAACTTCTTAGCGGCATCTTTCATTTCATCCCAAGTAGCAGGAGCTTGATCGTATCCTGCTTCTTTTAAGAGGTCAGTTCGGTAGTATAAAACACGAGTATCGATATACCAAGGAATCCCGACCACTTGATCATCATAGGTCATAGAGTCCGCAGAACCCGCGAAATAATTTTCAGGTTTGAAATCCGGGTAATCTTCTAAATATGGAGTTAAATCAAGCAACGCTCCTGCGTCTGCAAACTCCGGAACCCAGGTTGTTCCCAGTTGAAGAACATCTGGTCCATTTTTTGAAGCAACAGCTGTTAGTAGTTTGTCATGAGCCGTTTCCCAAGGAATCGCTTGTACCTTTACTTTGATATCTGTGTTTTCTTTTTCAAATTCTTTAGCAAGTTTATTAAGCTTCTTACCTTCTTCACCCATTGCCCAGACAGTGATGGTTTTCTTCCCATCTTCAGACTCGCTTCCACCGCCGCATCCCGCTAATACAGTAGATAACGCCAGTACACAAATCATAAAGAAAGACCACGTTTTCTTTTTCATACCTTCATCTCCATTTCTATTAGTTTGAAACCCTATTAAAAAAATTGAATCAGAGGTGGTAAGAGTTAATTTCTTGTTATGGAAAATATCTTACCTGGTGTTATTGAAACGTTTCGATGACTATATTATAATCAAAGGTGTATCCGCTTTCAATACTTTTCTGAAAAATACTAGAATTTTAAGATTCATTCCATATTATACCTATATATATCTTATATAACTTGTTGTTATAACAAGGTTTTTAGAAGGGTAGTAGTGCTAGATTCTATAGTTGACTGACCAAACATTTACCTTTATACTTTTCTTCAATTGTTAATCGAAACGTTTCAATAATTTGAAAGAACCAAAATGAATAACCCAATTGGAGGTTCTACTTATGAAAGAAAATAAACTGACTGCATTACTTAACCAAATGACGTTGGATGAAAAAATTGCTCAGCTTACCCAGCTTGCTACTCCTTTTTTTAAAGGGGCAAGCGATCAAGGGGAAATTACCGGCCCGATGGTCGACATGGGGATCGACGAGGAAGTTGTCCGAAATAGTGGATCCGTATTGGGGGCTTCTGGTGCAAGAAACGTCATAAACATTCAACGTACACATATGGAAGAAAACAGACTGGGCATTCCTTTATTAGTCATGTCCGATATTGTACACGGTTTCAAAACGATCTTTCCGGTACCACTTGGGATCGGATGCTCATGGGACCTGGAGCTTGCGGAAAAGAGTGCGGAAATTGCTGCAAAAGAAGCAGCAGTATCAGGAGTCCATGTAACGTTTGCCCCGATGGTTGATCTCGTTCGCGATCCTCGCTGGGGAAGAGTGATGGAGTCTACAGGTGAAGACTCCTTTTTAAACAGTCAATTTGGCAGAGCATTCGTGAGAGGGTTTCAAGGGAAGGATCTGACTCACGATCATAACCGTGTGGCAGCTTGTGTCAAACACTTTGCCGCCTATGGTGCAGCTGAAGGCGGACGTGATTATAACACAGTTGATATGTCGGAGCGGGAACTCAGGGAAACCTATTTACCTGCATACAAAGCTGCTCTTGATGAAGGCTGTGAAATGGTCATGACCGCTTTTAATACGGTGTTCGGAATACCGGCTACAGGAAATAAGAAGCTTATGCGATCCATACTTCGAGAAGAAATGGGATTCA
Organism: Rossellomorea sp. y25; assembly: GCF_038049935.1. Lineage (NCBI taxonomy): Bacteria > Bacillati > Bacillota > Bacilli > Caryophanales > Bacillaceae > Rossellomorea > Rossellomorea sp. y25. The sequence goes on from NZ_CP145886.1 coordinate 1,187,303, forward strand.
AGGGAGTTCTTATATCGGATTGGGGAGCAGTGAAAGAAATGATCCCCCATGGTGTGGCAGAGGATGAGAAGGAAGCTGCCCTTAAAGCGATCACAGCCGGCGTTGATATCGAAATGATGACTTCGACGTATGTGAAATACTTAAAAACGCTGGTGGAAGAAAAAGCAGTAGATGAATCCATCATTGACGAAGGCGTTTTACGAATTTTAGAGCTTAAACAAAAGTTAGGATTATTCGAGAATCCTTACCGCGGTGCAAATGAATTGCTTGAACAAGAAGTGGTGTTGAGCTCCGAACACCGTGTGGCAGCTCGTAAACTAGCAGCAAAGTCTTGCGTTCTATTAAAAAATGAGAGTGTTTTACCTTTAAAACGGAGCCAGAAAATTTCACTTATTGGACCTTTTGCTCAAAATAATGACATCCTTGGGCCTTGGTCATGGTTAGGATCGAAAGAAGATGCCGTGACATTAATGGATGGAATGAAGATGAAAGTGGAGTCTTCTCACCTTACGATTGCTAAAGGATCTGAAATTGAAACGGTATCTGAAGAGCAATTGCTTGAGGCTGAGAGAGTGGCGGAAGAAGCAGATATCATCGTTCTGGCACTTGGTGAGGATTCTGAAATGAGCGGGGAGGCAGGGTGTAGAGCGAATATTAAACTACCTGATGCCCAGCTGGAACTTGTTTCGCGATTGAAGAAATTAAATAAACCGATGGTGGCCATTCTATTTAATGGCAGACCACTGGATTTACATGGGGTCATCGACCAGGTAGACGCGGTCCTCGAAGCCTGGTACCCCGGAACGGAAGGCGGGGCAGCGGTTGCCGACCTATTATACGGGGATGAAAATCCATCCGGACGCCTGACCATGTCCTTCCCATATAGTGTAGGACAGGTGCCGGTTTATTATAATCACTTCAATACGGGGAGACCAAAGGGAGCACCGGATGCCCAGGTCCGTTATGTCTCTCAATACCTGGATATTCCGAATGATCCTCTTTTACCGTTTGGTTTCGGTTTAAGTTATACCTCATTTTCGTATAGCGACATGACGATTGCTGAATCTGTTATGACACCCAATCAGCCGATTACCGTTTCAGTTACCGTAACAAACAGCGGATCTAAGAGAGGCGAGGAAGTCGTTCAGCTATATGTGCGGGATGTGAGTGGGGAAGTGATCCGCCCATTAAAGGAACTGAAGGATTTCCGGAAAATTGCCCTGGAACCGGGAGAGTCGAAGCTGGTTACCTTTACCCTATCAGAATCACAGCTACGTTATCATCATTCAGATTTACAATTTGACAGTGACCCGGGGACATTTATTGCCTATGCTGGTCCAAATAGCAAAGAAGGAATGGAGCAATCCTTTACATTAGTAAAATAGACGAAACGAGGGGAACAGAATGAATTCTACGCATAAGCTTACATCCGGTGATCTTCAATTCACCTTTTTAAATAGTGGCGATCTTTTTGAAATAAACCATGCATCTACCATGATCAATCAATTATTGACGAATCCCATCGACGGCTCGTTAAACAACCTTTACTTACGAATCTATCACTCATCTGAAATCGAGATTGTTCCATTAATCGGTGTTCAATCGACTAGTGAAGTCTCGTTTTCAGAATCACAGGTGAAATGGTCAGGGAACCATAAGGCTCTTCAATATGAAGTAACGTTTACATTGTCACAAACTGGGGTTTGGTTCTGGGATGTGATGGTGGATGGACAGGACGCAGAGATCGATGTCATTTATGGACAGGATTTGGGATTGGCAGATAAAGGCGGCGTCCGCTCGAATGAAGCCTATATGTCCCAATATGTGGATCACAAAGTATTTGAAGACAGTCAAAAAGGATTTGTCGTCTGTTCCCGTCAAAACCAGCCACAATCGAATGGTTTTCCGTATATTCAGCAAGGGGCCATTGGAAAAACGGTTGGCTATTCGACGGACGGATTCCAATTTTTCGGCTTATCCTACAAGGAAACAAACCAACCTGAAATCTTGACGAAGCCTACATTGGCAAACGAAGTCTATCAATATGAATTTGCTTATACGGCCCTGCAATCAGAGAAGGTCCGATTATCAGGACAAGAACATTTTGTCTTCTACGGTCTATTTAGAGAAAACCATTCTGAAGCGATCACAACGTTAGAATATCAACAAGAAGTAGAACATGCATGGATTGAAGTGCAGCAGCTTAAGGAAAATTTCAGTGCTCCAATTGAAAAAGTGATTCTATCACCTGAAATTGGCGAACCTCTTCAAACGGAAGAGATGTCCAAAGAAGAAATTGATGGTCTATTTACTGAGCGTCATACGGAAGAATGGGATGGCGACCGTTTGCTTTCCTTTTTCACAGACACGCACGAACATGTCGTGTTAAAAGAAAAAGAATGGGTTGTTGAACGCCCTCATGGACACATCCTCATGTCTGGGGGAAATCATGAGCTGAAGGAAGGGACCATTACAACCACTTCCTTCATGTATGGAGTATTCAACTCCCAACTGGTGATTGGAAATACATCGTTCAACAAGATGTTAACGAATACCCGGAATCATTTAAACGTCATGAAAACGTCCGGTCAACGCATTTATGTTGAGATTGAAGGAGTGTATCGTTTACTAACCATGCCTTCCTTATTTGAATTAGGCTTCAACTATGCGCGCTGGTATTACAAGACACAGGATGACACAATCATCATCACAAATTATACGACGGTTGATACACCTGAAGTCCGGCTGCACGTACGATCTAAGAACGGAAAACAGAACCGTTATCTTGTTTCGAATCAGGTTACAATGAACAACAATGAATATGAAGTCCCTTATAAGCTTGAAAAAAATGGGGATATCCTCTCCATTTCTGCTGATTCTCAATCTGAAAGCAGCGAAGCGTACCCTCATCTTTGTTATAGAATAAAGGTCGATGGGGCTGACATGAGCGTGGAGAACGAGGAAAGATTGGGTCGGAATGTAGAAGTGGGAAGTGCATCACTTTGTGTACTCGACCTAACCGCGACATCAGAATGGACCATGACCATTCAAGGTCTTCTTCACGGGGAAGATAGAGAATTCGAAGAGCCTGATATGAACAGTGAAATTGAGCGCTATCGAGAGTACTATCATCTAGTTATGAGTGGATTCAAGCTTTCTCAACATGGGGAGATTCCAAGTGAACTGGCCAAAGTCAATTCCTTAGCATGGTGGTACACCCACAACATGCTTGTACATTTTTCCGTACCACATGGACTGGAGCAATACGGCGGAGCGGCTTGGGGAACCCGGGATGTGTGCCAGGGCCCGACGGAATACTTCATGGCGACTCACAACTACCAAAGTGTGAAAGATATCATCAAAACCGTCTATTCCCATCAATATGAAGACAACGGCAATTGGCCGCAATGGTTCATGTTTGACCGTTACTTCAAGATTCAGCAGGATGATAGCCACGGAGATATCATTGTTTGGCCATTAAAGGTTGTCGGTGACTATATCGCAGCGACCAATGATTACAACATTCTGGAAGAAGAAATCCCTTATACGACCCGGGACGGCTTTGGTTTTTCAGAGGAAAAAGCGACGCTATTACATCATATTCATAAAGAAATCGACTATATTAAAGAACATTTCTTATATGACACATATCTTTCGTCATACGGTGATGGAGATTGGGATGATACACTTCAACCGGCAAACCCCCAGCTGAAAAAATTCATGGCGAGCAGCTGGACAGTAGCCCTTACCTATCAGGTATTGAATCGATTATCTAATGTACTTGAGGGAGTCCGGAATGAAGAAGCTTCGGAATTCAAGGCACTTGCATCAGGAATTCAGAATGATTATAATCGCTATATTTTACAAAATGATGTGATACCAGGCTTTGTATACATGGAAGATCCGGCACATGCAGAATTAATGCTTCACCCGACGGACACGAAAACGGGCATAGAGTATCGACTTCTGCCGATGAACCGCAGTATCATTTCTGAATTATTCACTCCGGAACAAGCAGAATCCCATTACAAATTGGTGAAGGAACACCTCTATTGTCCAGACGGGGTCCGGTTGATGAACCGCCCTGCAAACTACAAAGGTGGAGTAAGCACACATTTCAAACGAGCAGAACAAGCAGCTAATTTCGGCCGGGAAATCGGTCTGCAATATGTTCACGCCCATATTCGCTTTGTAGAAGCCATGGCGAAGCTCGGAAATACGGAGGAAGTGTGGAAAGGACTTGAAATCATCAATCCGGTCGGGTTGACAGAAGTCGTTCCAAACGCTGAAAGAAGACAAAGTAACGCATACTTCAGCAGCTCCGACGGTAAATTCAATACAAGATACGAGGCGCAGGAACGGTTCAACGAGCTGCGCGCAGGGACCGTACCGGTAAAAGGCGGCTGGAGAATCTATTCAAGCGGACCTGGAATCTACATGAACCAATTAATATCCAACTGCCTGGGCATCCGTCAAGAAGCGGAAGATTTGATCATTGATCCCGTTTTACCAGAGAAATTTGACGGATTGACCTTTGATTTCAAATTTATGAATCGTCCAGTTACATTCACTTATCACACGGGAGAAAAGAGCGGCCACATTGTGGTTAATGGTGAAAAAGTGGATACTGAAGAGGTATCTAACCGATATCGTTCGGGTGGTATGAGGATTAAACGAGAGGTACTTGAGGGTCTATTGAGTGAGGAAAGTAATCGAATTGAAGTGTTTATGTAAGATGAAATAATAGAGGAGCAAGCGCATATGGCGTTTGCTCCTTTTTTTCTGTATACAGGTTTGTAGCGGAGTCCTCCCTCTTTTTTGATAGGAAAGGGAAACTTTATCATGAGGAAACAACATATTTGTATTATCTGGTGAAAACAAGATCCTAATCGCTTCCCAGGGTCTCTTCTTTATTCCGGGAAAGCTTTTGATAGAAAAACTTAATTAGTAGAATGATGGCTGCGAATCCAATGTACATGAGGAAAAAAACAATATATCCCCATAAACCAATAATGGCATCAATGAATTCCATCTGCCCGCGGTTGGTGATTGCTTGCTGAATTTCAATTGCAAAGACCAATACAAACATGAAGGTCAATGTATAGAAGAAAGCAAGTGCGGTAATCCCGAATTTAAGCTTCGATAGAATCTTAGACACAATGTATACAAAAAAGAACACGGAGATCCCGATGATCCCCATAATCCAAAAATGCAGATCTTTATCAGTAAGAGTGAAACCGAGATCACTCGTTATTCCTATTAACATGTCGTGGAGGTTGTTAATGATCTCCACAATAAACGTAATGCCTTCTTTCATAGTATCCACTCACTTCTTTATGGAATTCAGTACTTTACGAGTATAACAGGAATGTAGATTTCGTGTTAGATGGTAAATAAGGGTGGTTTTCTGGAGGGATGAGGCTGGGGGATGGTCGAAATTGATAATAATTGAGATTCTTCTCAATTTTAATCGCGATTCAACGAATAACCGACAAAATTCGTATTGTTTCGATTAGGGAGAGGGAGCGAAATACTGGACCTGTCATTATATCAGCGAAATCGCCTAGTTTATCAGCGGAATTATCAATATATCAGCGAAATCTAAAATTTATCAGCGGAATTATCAATATATTAGCGAAATCCGAATTTTATCAGCGAAATTTCAAATATATCAGCGAACGTACATTCAAGAGAAGGTATCGATCCACTCCCCGGTACTTGTAATCTCCTGTTGAATCGATGAGAGATACATTTAACGGCGAAATTCTCAATATAACGGCGAAATCCTGATTTTAACGGCGATATTTTCAATATAACGGCGAAATCTTAATTTTAACGGCAAAATTATCAATATATCAGCGAACGTACATTCAAGAAGGGGTATCGACCCACTCCCCGGTACTTGTAATCTCCTGTTGAATCGATGAGCGATACATTTAACGGCGAAATTCTCAATATAACGGCGAAATCCTGATTTTAACGGCGATATTTTCAATATAACGGCGAAATCACAAATCGTGAAATTATGAGCGATGATCAGCTGTGAATCCAATGAAATGTAACATGCACCACCAACAACAAAAAAATATTTTTAAAAAACTGTAGGGATTCACCATTTTCTTTCGTCTATTAGTATGAGACCACAAGAAAGGGGGAGAGAGGTTGGTGGATCCGCTAATTGAAAAGGCGAAGAATGGAAGTGAGCATGCGTTTCGGATGTTGATCGAAATGCATAAGCAGTATGTTTTTAAATGCATCTTCGGGGTTCTGCGAAATCAGAAAGATGCTGAAGATGCATCACAGGAAGTCTGGATGAAGATTTACACCTCTCTCCCTCAGTACGGGCATCAAGGGTTTAAGACATGGATGACGAGAATTGCGGTGAACCATGCCATTGATTGTAAGCGAAGGCAGGCAAGACAGGAGGAAGAGCTGGTCGACGAGCTCCCTGTAAAAGAGTCAGAGGACGCTATAGAAAGACGATTACTAAGAAAAGAACAAAAGCAGCTCGTGTTGAGGCATTTAGAAGAAGTTCCCGAATCGTACAGAGAAGTGATTGAAGGGTTCTACATAAAAGAAAAGTCCTATCAGGAGCTTGCAAATGAACAGCATGTGCAGGTGAAAACGATTGAAACAAAGCTGTACCGGGCAAGGCTATGGATGAGGAAGCATTGGAAGGAGGAGGATTTCATATGAGCCATATTGCGTTGGAAGAATGGAAGAATTACGCCAGAGAAGAAATGGATGATAATAAGCGAACCGAATACGAGGAGCATCTATACAATTGCGATCAATGCATGAGTCTTTATATGGAAGCAATCGAGGCGGTTCAGGATGAGCTTCCTTCCATTGAAGGTCCGTCCCTCTATACAGAACAGGTGATGGAGCGAATTCCGGTTGAAAGGGATCCCGTGATGAGGCCGGTCAAAAAACAGTGGTATGAGGAAAAGGTGTTTCATTATGTGCTGGCTACGGCGATGACGCTGATTTTGATGGCATCTGGTATTTTTGGTGAACTAACGAAAATCACGACTGATTTTGAAAAAAATCAACAACCTTCGTTTACAGAAAATATTTTAAATAAAACAACGGCTTTACTGGATAGTGTTGAAGAAATTGAAGAACAGGAGGCAGAGTAAGATGGATAAAAAGAAGAATCCGATCATTGCGTTTTTGTTGGCTTTTATACCCGGTGTGGGATTAATGTATTTAGGGAAGGTTTTTAGAGGGGTCCTGTTTATACTCGTATTGATTGCGTCATTTCCTGTTGCATTCGTGGGAGCGGAAGTGTTGAACTGGGATGGTTTTGCTTTTATCACCATTGGATTTGCGTTCCTATTATATCTCATCAGTATCGTTAATACGGCACTTGTCGCATCCAGAATGTTGAAAGCGAATGAAGCATCACGAGAACCGGTGGTAGAAAGTGATTCAGGGGAGCTGAGTACCGAACGCTTCTATACCATCATCCTTTCCATGATCCCAGGTCTCGGTCATTTCCAACTGGGACTGATGAACCGGGGTGTCACATTTTTGGCAACGTTCCTCGGAGTGGCTGCGATGATCCTGTTTGTAACAGCGATGACGGGGAGAGGGGAGTTTATGGTATTCCTGATCGTTCTACCTGTCGTATGGGTATACAACTTCTTCGATACCATGCAATTATTGAATAAAAAACAGGCTGGTGAAGTGCTGACGGATCGGTCTGTGTTGGAAGACCTGGAAGCCCAGCATGAAGGCGGGAGGAAGAGTAAGGCATTCGCCACATTTTTATCGATGTTTCCTGGAGCGGGACATCTGTACCTTGGATATCAACGACGGGGCATTCAGCTAATGGCGGTGTTCTTGTTCTCCATCTATATATTGGACGTCCTTCGGTTGGGGATTTTTCTATTCTTAGTTCCGATCATCTGGTTCTACAGCTTCTTTGATGGATTGCAACGGGCTTCTAAGCACGGAAAGGAACCTCTAGAAGATACGCCGATCGTGTCTTACTTAATCAATCAGCAGAAGTGGGTGGGAATCGGATTGATGCTGCTTGGGGTCTACTACTTGGCAACGAACATCCTTATGCCCCTATCACTACCGTTTTTAGAGACGTATGGAATTGATCTTTATCATGTGATGTATAACTATATCCAGCCGGGGATTGTTTGCCTTCTTCTTATAGGGGGAGGAATTAAATTGGTGGCGGGAAGTAAAAAAGCCCATTCGAAAGAGGAGGTATCAGAATGAGAACTTGGAGAGTCGGATCTATATCAATGGGGGCATCCCTTTTGTTCCTGGGAATTTTCCTGCTGTTTTCACAGTTGTTAAAATGGGATTCAGCCTATGTATTGGCAGGTTGGTGGCCGGTGCTGTTGATCGTATTGGGGGCAGAAATCTTAGTATACTTGTATCTATCCAGGCAGGAAAAACCGATATTACAATATGATTTTTTAAGTATTATCTTTGTGGCTGTCATTGGGACGCTGGGAATCGGATTTACCGTTCTGCAGGCAACAGGATTGATGGAACAGATGCAAGCGTTCTTTGATTCTGAAGTGAAAACAGCGGACCTTCCATCTTATAACCATCAGGTTGGTGATGATGTGAAGCGGATTGTCGTTGATTCCAGTTACTATCCGATAACGATTGAAACCGTTACAGATAAAGAAGTGAGTGTGTTTGGTACGTATCGAGGAACCTTCTCGGGAGATCGGCCATTCTTTTCGAAGCCTGAAGATTATTTACTGACAACACAAAAAGGAGACACATTATTTATCACCCTAAAGGGTCTTCCTGAGTCCAATGGATGGAGACAATCTGGTCAGGAAATGCAGGCTACACTCGTCGTTCCGGCATCAAAGTCCTTGGAAATCTCCAGTAACTATAACGACGTCACATTAAAGCCGCGAACCCTTTCAAGCTCATGGGAAGTATCAAGCTCAGGAATGGTCAACCTGGTTCTTCCTTCATCCGAAGATTTGACCATCAATGCCGAAAATGTAGGGGACATACAGGGGGAGGACGCCGAGTGGCAATTTCTAGAACAAGCAAATGTACCTGAATCAGAAGAAGAAGGAATAGAAGACGAAGGGAACCCTAACAAATCCGCCACCCTCAAACTGGGAACCGGACAACACCCCATCACCATCTCCCATTCCGATCAAGTAAATGTATCGATCAAGAACTGAGGGACGGACCTCCAAATCTTCCATCATTCCACTTGAAAATCAATTGGAATAGAGCTGATTTGGAGGTTTTTCTTTAGTGATCTAACGTGATGAGGGACGGACCTCATCACTTATCCTCCGCCAACTTTTTTCGATCAGCAGACTGAGGTGGTTCTTCCAGCCAACCATTATCGATCATGATGTCCGCGCCACTTTTACCTAATTCAGCGACCTCGAGTATGAGTCTGAAATAATTCGATACCAGGTCAGCTCTCATACTTGCCGCTGCAGCTGTACCATAGTTCCCCATCCCGGCATTGCTTATCAGGGTGGTGTGGAACATCATCAATTTATCTGAAAAAGCAGCGGTGGTTGAAGCTTTTACATTGGTATCCCAAGACATGGGAGCCTGCATATCGTTATTGATCAGTGCATCACTGAAGATATTGAGGTGTTTTTGAGCAATTTCCTGTGTCCTGGTCATGAATTTTCTTACTTCTTTTGATTGCGCCATTTGAGCGAAGCTTGTAGCAATCATGCTCCCGAGTAAATTGGTTTCCGTGTTAAGGAAGAGATGGGAGATTTCAATGGCATTCAGCGGCCGTCTATTGACAAATGGATTCAGGCTGGAGCTCATATATGATTTTTCCTTGATAAACTCAACCTTTTCAGGATAATCAATATACGGAGGTCTGACTAATATTCCTTTTTCTTTTCCAGTTTCCGTCGTTTTTTTGTAGAGGTCACCAGAAAACTGAAGGGCTTGTTGAAAGAACTCAAGAATGTCTTCTCTCACGGTCAGGGCAAGGGCTCCACTATAGGTAATCATTCCAACCTTGGCCATTTGCCGTAGATACATCAAGAAAAAGGTGTCGCCATAAATGGACGGGGCATCAGGGAATACGTCCTTTTCCTTTGAAAATCCAACAGGGATAGGGATTTGTTCTTCTTTGAAAATGCTTGAGATGAATTCAATGTGCAGTTCAGATTTTTCTTGTGCTAAGCGAAGAATGGATGCTGTATCGGGATCCTGATTTTTTGCAATAAAATATTCAAATACACAAAGGGCCAAAGTGTCGCTTTGATAGGTGGACCAAAGAGTGGCCATTTCAGCTGAGGTTAAATTTGTTTTGGGATGAAGTGACATGTATACGCCTCCTACTGTTCAGTGAATGTATACATTAGTATGGATTTGTCTTTAAAGAATTATTTATGGTGGTGGTATTGGTGGTTTTTAGAATACATTCCCATGAGATATGTCAATAATGAAGACATTATAAGAATGTCTGGGATGATGTTTATGCTATTGATGTGGATAACAATCTTTGCCCTGAATGGTTTAGTTTATATGGTAAGAAAAAGGCTTTCGATCATCGCGATGTACGTCACCTCTTTGTTTTCGGTTTATTTAGCTTTATTTGCAGATTCCATTTTGGGTGGAATGTTCAAGTTATATTCCTATTTCGAAGCAGGGGTGGACTGGATTGATTTTGTAGGTGCAATTGGCATTTACCCAGCGATTAATATCCTGTTTCTAGCTTTATTTCCTGCAAAGAAGAATGTGATCGTCAAGGGGATGTACATACTGGGCTGGTCACTATTTGCGTTAAGTTATGAGTTTTTTGCCGCCCACTATTCTTCCTTCTTTCAATACAGTGGCTGGAGATTGATATACTCGGTTCCGATTTATCCTATTTTGTTTCTGATCTTGTTATTTAATTTTCGATTCGTTGATAAATTGCGCGATGTAAAGACAACGTACTTTCATTTGTCCCCACTGGAGTGGTACGGAAGCTTATTCTTCATTCTATATATGAATTTGTTTATAGATGCCGTATTGAAGGGGAAATATGAGCTATATTATTATGTTGTGAAAGATGTACATCCGGTTGATTTCTTTTATCGGTGGATAGTGGTATGTGTTCCACTTTTGATTTTTCTGAGCAGGCAATCGAAACATCCCACTCTATGGAGATACCTTGTTTGGATTGCAGTCCTAAGTGTGATTCAACAATGCACGGCAGCACTCAACCTCTTTCACACCAACAATTGGAACCTGTCTCTCTCCATCATCCAATTTGCGATTATCCTCCTCCTATCTTGGCTGAACCTGCGTATCCTCCGGTATATGAAGCGAGGGACGGACCTCTAAGCCAGGTGTTAGCTTGGATTATACTTGTTGGAGGTCCGTCCCTCAAACCATATCTTCCCATCCTCAGTTGTTTGTGGTAAGATGGTAATAATTTATGAGAAATGGGGGTTTTCCTTTTGATTTTAATCAGACTACGCATCCGCAATTTGAACGCTTAATTGAATATGTTCAAAGGCTCTGCCTGTGTGCAGGGTAAATGGGATCGGTCTGACTATTTTTAAAGGAATTCTTCATTGGACGTTGAATGAAGGAAAGGGAGGCTAATTGGCTCCTCTTTCTTGTTTTCTTAAAGAATAGAATTGAATATTTGCCGAGTGGTGCCATATTGTGTGTTTTCTTGGGAAAACGCCAGGGGAAAATGCGGTCTTCTTCATGCGCCAGCGGTTTATTCAAATCCATTTACAAAAAGCACAGGCAGGGGCCTGTGCTTTTTTCTGTACCTACTAAAAGATAGGAAGTGACGAAGTAATGGAAGAACGTTTAAAAGCAATCGCCATAGGCGTTAATACAAAGGATAAGAATAATGACTTCGAATATTCGATGCTTGAGTTGAATGGATTGGCAGAAGCTAGGCATATTGATGTAGTCGGTGAACTGACTCAAAACCTGCCCCGACCGAATCATGTTCATTATATTGGTAAGGGGAAAATTGAAGAGCTCCTGCCACTCATTGAAGAATGGGGAGCGGAGGTGCTTATTTCCAATGATGAGCTGTCTCCTTCGCAAATTCGTGTCCTTGAGGAGAAACTCGATATTCGGGTCATGGACCGGACGATGTTGATTCTCGATATCTTCGCAGAACGTGCGAAAACCCGGGAAGCGCAACTTCAAGTGGAGGTAGCTCAGCTGCAATATATGCTGCCGCGTTTGATTGGACGCCGTGAGTCATTAGGCCGTCAAGGAGGAGGATCTGGACTCGCAAATCGTGGTGCGGGTGAAACGAAGCTCGAGCTAGATCGACGCCGAATTGAAGAGAAAATCACAACGTTGAATAAAGAGCTTGATTCGCTTGTTGATTTGCGAAGCACACAACGTAAGCAGCGTAGAAAGAGTGAAATTCCCGTCGTATCCCTCGTCGGATACACAAATGCAGGGAAATCGACGACTATGAACGCTTTCGTAGAAAAGTTCCATCCAAACGAGAACAAGCAAGTGTTTGAAAAGGATATGCTATTCGCGACCCTTGAAACCTCGGTGAGGAATATCACCTTACCGGACAAAAAGGCATTTCTCCTGACAGATACGGTTGGGTTCGTTAACAAACTGCCCCATCAGCTGGTCAAGGCGTTCCGTTCTACTCTTGAAGAAGTCGTGGAGGCCGATCTCATCATTCATGTTGTCGATTATTCCGATCCTCACTACGAGAAATTGATGAAGGTGACTGATCGAACCCTTGAAGAACTGGGGATAGGTGATATACCCGTCATCTACGCGTTTAACAAAGCCGAACTGATGGGAGAAGAGATACCCAGAGTGGAAAAGGACCGCATTTATTTTTCCGCAAAAAATAGACTCGGGATCGACGAGCTGCTTCAAGTGGTGAGAAGTTATATTTTTAAGGACTATAAACGCTGTCAAATGCTGATCCCATTTGATAAAGGACATTTGATTTCTTATTTTAATGAGAATGCGAATGTGTTAGAAACCGAGTATGAAGAAAATGGAACGATAATGACCCTTGAGTGCAAGGTAAGTGACTTTGAAAAATATCAACAGTTTGTCATTCAAGAATAACCAGGAAAAACAGGACCTTTTCTAATCACAAGGTCCTGTTTTATTTTATTTCATATAAAGCTACCAGATTTAAGATGAGACCGGAATTCTGGTGCACCTACTCATCCCTTTTAGACCTATTTATGAAAAGTTTACCACTACAAAAGGAAAGAACGGCTTTCTGTTACCAGTGGTATAAGGCAGCCCTGCCGAGAGCCGATGCTTGAGAGAATATGTGCAGTGAAAATGTCTTGGAGACGCTGGACTTCGAGCAATAAAGAGGTTTACGTATATTTCGGTAATATTCTACATGTTTATTTATTTGTGGAGGGAGGTAGAAGTATAGAACTAGTCGAGAAAGGAGCATGCAGATGCCAACATTAACAGTAGGATTTCAAACTATGCCAAACGGAAAAGACGTGGATACAAATGGAATTATCCCCAAAATGATCGAAGTGGTAAAAGAATCGGGTTTAACATACGAAGTAGGGCCGATGGAAACGGTGGTCGAAGGTGAATATGATAAAATTATGAGCGTTATTAAAGAAAGCCAGGAAGTAGGGATACAACACGGAGCAACTGAGGTTTTCACCAATATCAAAATGCATTATAAATCAGACGGAGTATCTATCGCAGATAAAAAGAAGGATGTGTGAAGACCACTTTCAATTAAATATAGAGTATGATGATAAGCATCTATGTTTTGGTGCTTCTTTTTTTATAGTAAAGATTGTATACCTCTTTCATTATCTTTGGTTCAAGCGAGCAAGTTCTATCTTATACAAAGTGTATAAGTGGAGGTTATTCAATGTAAATAATTGTACCTGCTCCTCGACCTGGGCTCCTGCATAAAGTAATGCTGAGGAGGGATGCAGTATGTTTTTTCCACGACGATATCCTGTGATACCGTATGATGTTCAACAAGAATGCTATCCGTATTGGCCAGAAGTCAGAAACCATTATGAAGATGGTCTGTTGCCACATACTTATCAACAGTTCTATCCACCATACGAACAACCACGTGAGTTCACGTATTATCCACAACAGCTTAACTATTATGATCCTTATCAGGGATTCTATGACCAACCTGTCTACGAAGATCCATTTGATTGGCGGGCAAGCTGGAGAGAATGGGAGGACCTTGGTGCACCGCCGCGGGGGATGAAGGGGTCACCGGCCGTTTCTTCCTGGCAGGCGAACCGCTTGGATACGTTTGTTCGAGGTGAGAACGATAGAATGTATCACAAATGGTGGAACGGTTCCCGCTGGAGTAATTGGGAAGATCTTGGAGCTCCGCGAAGAGGTTTAAGGAGTTCGCCTGCGGCCGTGTCTTGGGGGCCGAATCGTATTGATACGTTTGTCAGAGGGAATCGGGATACACTTTGGCATAAGTGGTGGGATGGCTCGAGATGGAATGAATGGGAAGACCTTGGGGGACCACCACGTGGGTTTAAGGGAGATCCGACGGTTGCGTCATGGCAAGCAAATCGTCTCGATGTTTTCGTGCAAGGGAATGACAACAATCTCTGGCATAAATGGTGGGACGGAAGCCGATGGAGCCAATGGGAAAACCTTGGTGCTCCAAGAGGCGGCTTGAGGGATTCACCAGGTGCTGTATCCTGGGGGCCGAATCGAATCGATTGCTTTGTAAGAGGAAACAATGACCGGATGTGGCATAAGTGGTGGAATGGTTCCCGCTGGAGTAACTGGGAGGACCTGGGCTCACCGCCTAGAGGATTCGAAGGCGCTCCCGCAGCATCATCATGGGCCCCGAACCGGATCGATACCTTTGTCCGTGGTGACAACAACAATATGTGGCACAAATGGTGGAATGGTTCCCGCTGGAGTAATTGGGAAGACCTTGGAGCACCAAGAGGAGGCGTTCGTTCTTCACCGGGAGCAGTGTCCTGGGGCCGTAACCGAGTGGATGCCTTTGTAAGAGGCAGAAATGATCATATGTGGCATAAGTGGTATGCTTGATGGATGGTACCGTCCCTGTGTGTAAATAATCCGTTCTTTTTTGGAGTGCATAACCTATAAACGCCATTAAAAACGTCCTGTGAATTGTCACAGGACGTTTATTTCTATCTCATGGGTCATTCCACTTATTATTAGTGAAGGCAGAACGATTGACCGTTACTTTTAATTTTATGAACCGTTTTTCACTGGAAAAATTTCGTTCCACAAAAATAAATGAGTTCAAATTAATTCGGTTAGAGGTGGTCCACTTTCTCAGTCGGACTGCTTCACGCTAAGTACGGTGATCGTAACCAGTATAACCACCATGCCAACAATTTGAATGCCCGTCAATTGATCCCCGATAACCAGAACGCCAAATAATGAGGCTGTCACCGGCTCTACCATAGCGACCATCGAAGCATTTGCCGGAGTGGTCCATCGAATTCCAGTCACATACAATATAAAGGACAGTCCAGCCCCGAGGATCCCTAAAAGTAAAAACCATCCTATATCCCTTGACGCCAACACAGCAGCTGCTTCACCCTTATCCGTAAAGAGAAAAAGGATGAGACAAAATGAAAAAAAAGCAATGGTTAGCGTGGTGTGTGGGTTTCCGATAGAAGACGCATTTTTAAACCCGAATATAAACAAAGCATAGGAAAGGCCAGCAGCAAGTCCCGCCGCCATACCTAAAAAACTCACTGAAATCGATTCAGTATTGTAGGCACCTGTAAGCAGGATGATCCCCAAAAGAACCCCGGTAATACAGCCCCATTTAAACCAAGTAGAATCTTCTATTCGTAATAAGAAGGAGATTAATAGGACGAACACAGGTGCGGTGTACATTAAAGTAGCGGCAACCGCAACGCTTGAGGCTTCGATACTTAGAAAATAAAAAGTGAAATTTCCAGCAACACCAACACCTGCAATTAGAGACCATATATATAAACGGGTAGAGATGCCCCGATTTTGTCTAAAGCGAAGGAGAAACCACACAAAAAAACATATAAATCCAACAACCCCCCTGTAAAGTGAGATCACAATGGGATCCCATCCCTTGTTCATTAAAACATCGGCAATCCCCCCACTAATGCCCCAGCATATAGCGGCCAGCATAACTAAACCTATACCTGCAAATTTCATCGTGTGCCTCCTAAAGATAAATTATGATTCGAATTTTAGAGCTAACCCAGCTTGACCTTAATAACGGAAATGTAAAGACCAAGAAATCCTCTATTCGCACCTGCTTAAACATATGTAGATTAATAGAGGTGTTAATGGTGATTCCTTTTATTTTCCTTACTTAAACCTAATTTAGCTCTCATGCAATAGGAAGGGATGATCCATCTAAGGTTCCAGCACCTCAAAACGGGACGGTTTAGAGTGTAAATAGGGTTGTTTTTTTTTATATAATGAAGGAATTGGCAAAGTATATGTCCAAATGATGGGTAAGTGGGTACTCTACCAAATTGGGAAAGGAGAAATGACCATGCGTTTTAAACTCGATGAAGAAGTTTATGAAATCACGCAGGCAAAAAATGAGGATCTAAACAAGGTTTTGGAGCGGTTAGTGATGCAGCATCGAGGATACAGACAAAAAGGACGAAGCAATTACCAAAAACGATATCCCTTAAAAGAAGTTACCCATATTCACGGGAGTCACAGTAAATATGAAATCATACTACAAATATAAAACCCGGCATGATTCACACATCACGCCGGGTTTCTTTTTAACTGGCTTTCTTCCTTGGTTGAGCTTGCATCATAGGCATGTATTCATTGAAGTAATGATTCGTTTCACGAACGATGACCTTATAAAGTAAAATAAGGGCGATCAGGTTCGGAATCATCATCAAGGCGTTAGACATATCAGCGAATGCCCATACGAGTTCCAGGTTTGCAACGGCACCAAGTCCGGTTGCTAAAATGTAAATGAGTCTGTAGGAGTTTGCAAAACGATAATTTGTCAAATACTCGAAGCATTTCTCGCCGTACATATACCAGCCAACGATCGTCGAGAATCCGAAGAAGATGACGGAGAACGATACGATGTATTCCCCGACAGTACCGAGGGCGTGTCCAAATGCCGCACTCGTCAGTGCTCCGCCGTCAAGACTTGGTGCATGCTCGACACCCGATATCGCTCCTCCTGTCGGATCCCAGAAGCCTGTGATCAAGAGGACCAGCCCCGTCATCGTACAGACGACGATTGTCACAATGAACGTACCCGTCATGGCGACAAGTGCCTGTTTAACCGGATGATCGGTTTTCGCATTACCTGCAATCAATGCAGCCGTACCAAGTCCTGCCTCATTGGAGAAAATCCCACGTGAAACCCCGCTGCGGATCGCTTCACTGATAATGATCCCGGTGAAACCACCAGCTGCAGCTACAGGATTGAACGCATAATAGAAAATCATTTCAAATGCCGGAATGATCATGTCATAATTCAGTACGATGATGATCAATGAACCGCCAATGTACAGGAATGCCATGATCGGTACAAAGAAGGACGCGACGGTACTGATCCGTTGAATCCCTCCAAAGATGATCAAACCTGTCAGGACGGCTAAAACGATTCCTGTTACGAGATTGCTAATTTGAAAGCTTGATGTCATGACGTCTGCAATCGTATTGGACTGTACGCTGTTTCCGATTCCCAGGGCAGCAAATGCACCGAATAAAGCAAACGCAACAGCAAGCCACTTCCACTTGCTTCCGAGACCTTTTTCAACGTAATACATCGGTCCTCCGGAGTATTCACCGTTTTTATTTTTCACACGGTACTTCATCGCAAGCAGCGCTTCTGCGTATTTCGTCGCCATACCGAGTAGGCCGACAACCCACATCCAGAAAATGGCCCCGGGTCCGCCAATCGTCAATGCCGTCGCAACACCGGCAATGTTTCCGTTACCGATTGTCGCTGACAGAGCTGTCATCAACGTTTTGAAGTTACTGATATCTCCTTCCGATTTGTCAGCAGAAGAAGAGGGTTCTTCTTTTGTAAAAGCAAGTTTAAATGCATACAATAGCTTTCTGAACTGCAGCCCTTTAAGCATAAAAGTCAAGAAAAGGCCTGTCCCAAATAACAGTACTAAACTTGGTGTCCCCCATAAGAATGAATTAATCTTGTCTAGCACATCTAACATAGAATCCTCCTTGTCGTCTCAAGTTGTAAACGTTTTCTTTGTGAGTTTCCATCTACTATTTATATAGTATTCCGAACAATCTGTCCATAACAAAAGTCGAATTTCCAGAGATTGAGCCTTTTTTAGTAGTAGGAGGGACGGACCTCTCCTTCGGTTAAAGTTGAATTGATGTTGAAAGTCAAAGAAGAGGGACGGACCTCTAATCGCGAAGAACGTTAATACTACGCCATCGCTATCTGTTAGGAGGTCCGTCCCTCAAAACTACTAAATTAGTGTAATAATCAGTATGACCAGCAGAGGTCCGACTAAGATGATGTAGCCAAGAGGCCGGGCGAAGTTCAGGGTCCAGCCGACTCCGAAGCGTTTTTCTACGAAAATGGAGGGGTCGTTCGGGTTGAAGTAGATGAGTCCGCCCTTCCAGTATTGGTCTTCATCAGCGTTAATCATTTCACCGGAATCTTCATCGATCACTTCTATGTCAAAATCCGAATCTTTTTTGCCTACTTTGACAGCCAGAAGGACCGTCCCTATCAAAACAAGGGCTGAGAAGGCAAGCGGCATGATGATGATTAATAAATCGCTGACGCTGTTTTCGTAGAGAGTGGTAAATTGTAAGAATGTAAACAGCATGGAAATAAGAATGGAGATGAAGAACAAGAGCCAGCTTGTGTATTTCCGCAAACGCAATTGCCGAACTCGGGATGCCTTCACATTTCCTGCACTCAACTTAATACCGGAGTTTCTTGTTAATTCATTGATCCCCAGAAACATGAAACTCATCGTTAACAGTACAAAAGGCAATGTCAGGACAGATAAGTAGCTTTTTGGTGTGAATGAATCCGGTTGTCCATCGGGTCCCCAGTGTACAGGGATCTGATCAGGGAAAGAACTGTAGTTCACTGATGTAAACACGATCAATCCTACTGTAATGATTATTGGAATCGTAAATACAATCCAAGGAAGCATTTCATCTTTCGTACGAATGTTCAATTCTGAAACCTTTACCTGCTTGCGATCTTTGAACCACTGTTCCCGTTCTTTAAGCCCTGTTACTTTCACATGAAAATAAAAGTACAGTGATAAGGATATGAACAGGATCACGAATGGAAGGAATAGCCCTGCAAAGATAAGGTGATTTTCTGTAGGTGTAATGCCCGTCGACCATATAAAATATAGGGCTAACACCAGAATTGAAATGAAAAATATTGATACAGCATAGATTTTTTTGTATCGAAGTAATTGCTCATTCCTTATTTCGTCAACAGGGATCGTTACACCAAACACCACCGTCCGTTTAACAATAAAAGGAATGGCGATTTGCATCACCATTAGAAACCCGACCGTAACAATTAAAAGTGTCATTTCCATAAAATTATTCCCCCTTAACTTTTGAAATAATGGATGTGACTAAATCCTTAATATCATCTTCTTTCATTCCAAGCACAAGGGATTCCACCAAAATCGGTCGCAATTCACCTGAAATCTGATCTATTCTTAATGATGCAATCCCATCTACTGAAGGTGGACAAATAACAGCCCCTGACTTGGGAACTATCTGAATCACTCCCTTGCTCTCCAATTCATGATAGCTTTTATTCACCGTATGCATGTTCACACCGAGGTCAGCAGCAAGGGCACGGACGGATGGAAGCACGTCGCCAGGTACTAACTCACCACGTACAATCCCTTCCATAATGCCATTTCTCACCTGAGCATAGATCGGTACAACTGATTGAGATTCAATTTGGATAAACAAGGTTTTACCTCCTAATTGTTATACGTTTAGTATAACAGAATTGTTCTATATATAATATAACAAAAGCACATATTTTCCAAAAAAAGTTAGATACAGGAGGGAATTCTCGTTATAATTTGAGTATATTATCTGAAGGTTATACTGAGGAAAGTTTGTTACATAATCTGACAATCCGGTTGCCGTAGTAGGATTTCTGTAATGAAATATAGAAGTGTAACTATGTAAATTCGTGAGGTGATGATGTTGGCTATGAATCAAACAATTGAAGAACTGACAATGATAGAAAGTCATTTACGTGAACTATCCGAGCTTTTAATAAGCGTAGTGAATGATGGGGCGTCGATTGGTTTCTTATCACCGCTTGCCCATTCTGCAGCGATGAATTATTGGCAAAATGCACTCGATCAAAATATCATTCTATTAGTATCAAAGATGGATAATCGAATTGTGGGAACGGTACAAATCCATTTATGTACGAAGCAGAACGGGAAAAATAGAGCGGAAATCGCTAAAATGATGGTACATCCTCAATTCCGTCAAAAGGGAATTGGCCGCAGGCTTATGCAAAAGGCGGAAGAGAGAGCGAAAAAGGAGGGACGGACCTTGCTTGTACTTGATACGGTAGAGGGAGCCCCTTCAAATCACTTATATACTTCCCTCGGATTTGTTCAGGGTGGAAGGATTCCTGACTACGCAGCGTCACCTTTCGGGGAATTAGAGGCAACGATCATTTACTATAAACAGATTTAGGAGACTAAGATAAAATGCTGTGAGGGACGGACCTCTAAACGATTAAATATCCATTTATTATGGTGTCTTTAACGATTAGAGGTCCGTCCCGGTGTGTCTTATTAGAGAATAGAAAAGTGTCAGTTTAGAAGGTTGATGTCTGCCGGGCTGACATTTTCACTTGTGTAGTGTATTCGTCTTCAAGCGCTGTACTATAAAATCAATAGGATATACATAACAAACACGCCCTACATTAGGTATAATGATACGCGTAGTCTTTCAAAAATAGCATAATCATCAACAGGGGGAAATAAAACAATGTCAGAGTGGCCTAATTGCCCAAAATGTAATTCAGAATATACATACGAAGATGGAAGTCTGTTCGTTTGTCCGGAATGCGCTCATGAATGGACGGCAGAAGCAGCACCAGAGACGAATGAAGACGAAAAGGTTGTCAAAGACTCAAACGGAAACGTCCTAACCGATGGTGACTCCGTTTCAGTCATTAAAGACCTGAAAGTAAAAGGAAGCTCATCCGTCCTAAAGATGGGAACCAAAGTGAAAAACATCCGCCTGGTGGGAGGCGATCACGACATCGACTGCAAAATAGACGGCTTCGGAGCCATGAAACTAAAATCTGAATTTGTTAAAAAGATATAAGAATGAGTAAAGAGAGAGGGACGGACCTTCAAAAAGTTATAAGCCTTGTTTTAATGGGGATTATGCTGATTGAAGGTCCGTCCCTATCTTTAGGTGATACAATTATCGTGATGTGGCAGTTTGGTATATTATCTCGAAGGAGTGATGTTTGGTGAGTGGGTATCCAATGGGAGGAGCCATCCAGGTTGGTGATTCTATTATTGAAAGAAAGATCCGCTATGACTCAGAAGTGGTGGAACATCATTGTCGGCTGTTGCATGTAGGAAGTGAAGACATTGTTCTTTTTCATAAAATAGTAGAAAACTTTACGATGACAGCGAATCGGTCAAGCTTAACCATTTCTAAAGGCAGCTATACCCTGGCTTATTACTGGAAAGATCGACCTTATAATCTGTATATCTGGAGAGATCAAAAGGGGAAATATTTAGGTTCCTATTTTAATATTGTTAAAAATTCATACATAACTGATGGGATAGTATCGTTTGAGGATTTGATTATCGATGTGCTGGTTTTGCCCAATGGAGAAGCTTACGTGTTGGACGAAGATGAGTTACCCTTACCATTGGAAGAATTTGAGGCTGGTTCTGTTAAGGAATCTTTACAGGGATTATTAAATGATCTTGATACCCTTCTTCCTCAAATCATATCCGAGACAACAATTAATTTTCCTCATGAAGATCTTCATTCTTGGATCTGATGATACAGTGAAAAGTATGCCGGATTTTATACCAATAATAAAAAAGAAGAAAATCCTTGAACATGCCCATCGTGTTAATGTTTCTAATCGTTGAGATTGGTTTATGGGTGGAGTCGAAAAGGAATCTATTTTAAAGAAAGTCAAAGGAGAATGTAGTAAAATTAACCCGAAAATGTTACATATATTTACATACGTACTCCTGCTATATACGGGGATCTATCTATTGATTGAGAGTATTTGATTAAAGAGGGACGGACCTCCAAAAAGTATAATCCTTGTCTTAATTAAGGTTTATGCTGATTGGAGGTCCGTCCCTCATCTATCATCCATTTTCTACCATTTCTTTTAGAATAACGGCATGATTATGACGCTCATCTTTTGCACCGTATAGAAGAACTAAGCGTTCGTTTGTCGCCATTTCTTTTAGTTCTTGCAACTTACTTTGTTTTTCCTTATCTTGATTGATTTCATCTTTGTAGGCTTGTTTAAACTCCTCAAATTTTTGCGGATCATGATTGAACCATTTTCTTAGAGATGGACTGGGCGTAATCTCTTTCATCCAAGCATCAAGATTGGCATCCTCTTTTGAAATGCCACGTGGCCAAACCCGGTCGATTAATATCCGGTGGCCCCCTAGACGAGGAGGTTCATCATAGATTCTCTTTAGAACAATAGACATTTCTCGTCCTCCATTCGCAGTCGGTATACTTAAAGGATAAATTGAATCT